>JAFRWH010000189.1 GCA_017438085.1 Bacillota bacterium | reverse complement strand
GACGTGGATGCGGTCATCGAGGAAAAGGCAAAGGATTACATCCAGAAGAAGGATGGCTACTACCTGCAGGAGCTGCGGGGCGACGTCCGCCTCCACGATGTGGACTTCAGCTACACGCCCGAAAAGCAGATCCTCTACGATATAAATCTCTATGCGAAGCCCGGTCAGAAGATAGCCTTTGTAGGCTCTACCGGCGCCGGAAAGACCACCATCACCAACCTGATAACCCGCTTCTACGACATACAGAAGGGACAGATCAGCTACGATGGTCTGGACATCATGCGCATAAAGAAGTACGACCTGAGGCTCTCCCTTGGCATAGTGCTGCAGGATGTGAACCTGTTTACAGGCACCATCGCGGACAATATACGCTACGGCAGGGCTGATATCACGGACGAGGAGGTCAGGGCGGCGGCTAAGCTGGCCAACGCGGACAGCTTCATAGAGCTGCTGCCTGAGGGCTACGATACTGTTATAAGCGGCACCGGAAGCCAGCTGTCCCAGGGGCAGTGCCAGCTGCTGTCCATCGCAAGATGCGCGGCGGCGGATCCCCCGGTGATGATACTTGACGAAGCCACCAGCTCCGTGGATACCCGCACGGAGGCGCTGATACAGGAGGGCATGGACTCTCTGATGCACGGCAGGACCACATTTGTGATTGCTCACAGGCTGTCTACGGTTCAGAATGCCAACGCCATCATGGTGCTGGAAAACGGACGCATAATAGAGCGCGGCGACCATGACGACCTGATAGCCCAGGAAGGCCGCTACTATCAGCTGTACACAGGAAACAGCGCAAAGGCAGCGAAATAAAAACTATTTAATCGATAAACAGCTGCAGGTCTTATGACTGTGCAGCTGTTATTTTCCCCTTAATTGACTTTTGCCGGCAAGCGTTTTATATTAAACATATATACTAATATAATAAACATTTATTATTCTTTTACAGCTTAAGAAAGGAAGGCCCAGAATGCCTGAAAACAAAGCTCCTGAAGCTGCCGCCGAAAAGAAAAAAGCCGATCTCGACGACAGCGCAAAAAAGCCCATACGCTATGGCATAGCACTCATACTGTTTCTTATCTTAACCAATCCCTCGCTGCTGTTTTTCCTCCCGGAAGGGGCAAAAAGCAGCCTCAAGCGCATCTGGCACGGCCTTTTCGGCAATGTGGACAAGGTAAAGGACGCCATAAGCATCAATTTTGTTTCCATATTCCAGATAATTGCCATAGTTCTGATGCTGCTTCTGCTTGTGAACCTCATAAGGCTGATCATGAAGAAGCTTCAGCCCAGGTTTAAAAGCGGAAAAGCTCAGAGCATAGCTTCAATGATAGTCTCCTTCAGCTCCTACGCAGCGGTCCTGATAGGCATAATAATGTCCCTGAGCGCCATTGGTGTGAACATGAGCACCATATTCGCTTCCATAGGGATCGTCGCCTTGATCATAGGTTTTGCGGCTGAAAGTCTGATAGCAGACATCATCACAGGCATCTTCCTGGTGTTCGAGGACGAGTTTAATGTGGGCGATATAGTTGAGATCAACGGCTTCAGAGGTACTGTCACCAGCATAGGCGTCCGCGTCACCTGCGTGCAGGACATGGGCGGCAATGTAAAGATTGTGAACAATTCCTCCATCAGGGATGTGCTCAACCGCTCTAAGACCAGCAGCCGCGCCATATGCGATGCTCCTATAGCCTACTCCGCAGATCTTGCAAATGCCGAGCAGGTCCTGAACAGCATACTGGATACCATGCCGCAGAAGTATCCCGACAAATTCCCCAAGCGCCCCGAATACATAGGCGTACAGGCGCTGGACAGCAGCTCTGTAAATCTCAGAGTTGCAGCTGAGGTGGAGGAAAAGAACGTTTTCTCTGCAGCAAGGCTTCTTAACCGCGAGATAAAGCTGGGCTTCGATGCCGCAGGCGTGGAGATCCCCTTCCAGCAGGTAGTCGTACATCAGGGGAAATAACCCATGAAGGATACTGAATATAATTTCAGCTCCTCGGGGGAATATTCATCTCCCTCCGGGGATGAATTCAATATGGACCCGGTGAAAATGCCTGCTCCTAAGACCTTGGAAGAGGCTCCGGAAAAGAACAGTCAGCGCCTTAAGGCCATGAGCCGCCAGGCTGCAGCCAAAGCCGCCGCGGTGCTGCTCAGCGTCGTGCTGGTGACTGACTCTTTTGGCATGGATATTCTGGGCGGCTCCGGTCCCAGGGAAAATGTCGTCCTGGAGCTTACGGCGGAGCAGTACGACTTTTTAAGCACGATTTTCCGGATGTGCATGGACCGCGTGGGCGGTGAGATCGTGTATTCCATCAGGTTAGCAACACTAGCCTCACATGCGGTGGAGGGACTGGAGGAAGTCGATTGGTTTGATGGTACAAACGCTTACTCTTATTACGCGCGGACAAAGGGCGTGCCCGGATTCAGGTTCAACTACCTGTACAACGGAGACGTCTGGAGCGGGGGATCAGCCATAGAATTCTATTACGACGGGGTACAGGAACCGGACACAGATTATCTGAGTATATGGGCCAGTCCTTTCGTCTATGGTGACGGTTTTTCCTGTACATCCCAGATCTTTACGATCTAAACAGTGGATGAAGACCGTCGCCACATCACTGAGGCAGAAGGAAGCTGCCTGAGCTACAGCAAGGGCGGGGAGCTGGTGGTCCGGAAAGGATCTTTTTCCGAGCATGTTGTAAACGGCAGTGCGGAGATCTTTCTGGATGACGGAACGATCTCCCTTGAATACGATATCCTGCCGGGTACAGATGTCACAACTGTTCTGAATGTGACAGGTTCCTATCTCAGGGGTGAGAACCTTTCGCTGCAGGATGATGGTATATTCATCCATTCAAACTCTAACAGAGAGTATTTCAATTACCTCTCACACATAAACTTCCCTGAGGATCCCTTCTACTGTACCAGCATTCAGGGTACAGGCATATTCTATTCCGCCGACGACAGCTATGATGGAAATGAGCCGGCTGAAGGGAATGGGCAGGATGATGAGCCCGCTGATGATGCTGTGGAAATAGAACTGACGGAGGCTCAGAAAGCCTTCCTGGACCAGCTTTACGATGCCTGCCTGACAGAGGATAAAGAAAGTATCCAAAGCATACTTGGATCCCGCAGCGTAAGCTTTGCCGACTATCTCTACTACGACGGAGAGACGGCCTGGGATCGCATGAGCGAAGGGACCCGGACCTTGTATGTAGATCCCTTCAGCAAGTCCGATCCGGAGGATCCATCAGCAAGCATGGATGCTCTGCAGGTGGATCTTTACTTTAACGGATCAATCGCTGAAGGGTCCAAGGTGCTTGAGGCTTACTACTGGGTCTATACGGCTGACTCCGGAACCGACATCAGTTTCAACTTCGCGGTCGTTACTGTAACGGAAGTGGGAGAGAATGGCGTTCCCTCCGCTATCAGGGGCTACAACGATGAGTCGTTCTTTGATGCTGACGGAGGTAATATTCAGCTCTATGAGCGTATGTATTATGAGGGTCTCTTTGTAAAGGATAAGCTGCCGGATCTTAACTGGAGCAGCTGGCTGCGTCACGACGGCG
>JAFRWH010000188.1 GCA_017438085.1 Bacillota bacterium | reverse complement strand
TTCCAGATCTGCGCGGGCGGCGTGATGCTCGGAGCCTTCTTTATAGCCTGCGACTACACCACCAGCCCCATCACCGGCCTCGGAAAGATAATCTACGGCATAGGCTGCGGCTTCTTTACAATGATAATACGGGTCTACGCCATCTACCCGGAGGGCGTGCCCTTTGCCATACTGCTCATGAACATACTGACCCCGCTGATAAACAGGCTGACCCTGAAAAAAGCGGGTGCAGCAAACAGGAAAGGCGGTGAGAACTGATGCCTGATGCAAAAAAACGCACAGATATTCTCGGTTCCGCCATAGTCCTCATCTCTGTCTGCCTTGTTACCGCGCTGCTGCTTTTTGTGGCGCACCAGGTAACTGCGCCTCAGATCGAAAAGCAGGAGGCTCAGCAGACTGAAGCTCTGCTTCTGGAGCTGCTGCCTGATGCAGAAGGCTTCTCCTCCCCCGGGGACGCGGAGCTTATGGAAGGCATACAGGATGTATACTGGGCCGAAAATGGCGCCGGATATGTCATAAGCGCTTCCGAAAACGATTTTCAGGGGCGGGTGACCGTCATGACTGCCTTTGACAAGGACGGCATGATCACTGCCATGAGGGTACTGGACGGACAGGGAGCACTGACCGAAAACAGGACTGCGCTGCCCGCATATATCGACCAGTTCACCAATCCCGGAAGCATCAGCGGCGCCAAGGTAAGCGCAGACGCAGAGCTTTTCAGTATTCCTGCAGGCGCAGGCTATTCTGAGCGGGCGGTAATAAGCTGCGTGAATATGGCGATACTTCAGTACAAAGAGCTGATCAGCAGGGCCGGCAATGAAGAGCCTGCCGAAGAAGGAGGAAACTAGCCATGGAAAGCAGAAAAAAGATGGATATTTTCCTTGACGGACTGCTGCGCAAAAACCCGCTGCTGGTGCTGCTCCTTGGAGTAGGCCCCAGTCTTTCGGTGTCCACACATGCATCGAAAGCGCTGAGCATGGGACTTTGCGTCAGCCTTATACTCATAATCTCAAATATCATGCTGTCGGCGCTGAAGCGCATCATTCCCGAAGAAGTGCGCATCCCCTGCTCTGTCGCCATTATTTCCGGCTTTGTGCTGCTGCTTCAGATGCTGCTTAAGGCATATCTTCCCGGGATCCATGCATCCATAGGATCCTATCTGGGACTGGCCATTATCAACTGCATCATACTCGGACGGGCGGAAGCCTTCGCAAGAAAAAACAGCATAGCCCGCTCTGCCATGGATGGTTTTGCCATGGGACTGGGCTACACTCTGATACTCACTCTGCTGGCCGTGATCAGAGAGCTTTTCGGCTGCGGTACCATCTTCGGAATGGATGTGACCTTCGGACGCATCACCCCCATGAGCATCTTCATGATGGCTCCCGGAGGACTCTTCGTCCTGGGCTGCATTGCAGCGCTGATCAACAAGATCAGGGCTTCGGCGGAGATAAACGAAGGAGGCGCTGAACAATGAGAAACTTTTTATGGGTCATCATGAGCGCCGTCCTGGCCAACAATCTTATACTTGTCAAATTCCAGGGCCTTACGCCCTTCCTCGGCACCACAAAAAGGCTGCGCAGCGCGCTTTGGATGTCACTGCTGAGCTGGGGACTGATGATGTTCGGCACCTCAATAACATGGCCCCTTCAGCATCTTCTGATAGAGCCAAAGGGGCTGGGCTATATGAGTACTTTTATCTATGTGCTTGTGATAGGAGGCCTGGTGCAGCTGACTGATTCCCTGCTGAAGAACAACCGGCCTGATATTCACAAGGAGCTGGGCATTTATCCCGTGCTGCTGGCTGCAAACAGTGCAGTGATCGGCGTCTGCGCGGACGACGTGGCTGCCGCCTCCGGCTACGGTGAAGCCCTCTTTAATGCCTTCGGCGCCGGCCTGGGATTCTTCATCGCGATGATGATGTTTGCGGGAGTTCAGGAGCGCATAGAGGACAACGACTTCCCGGAGTCCTACAAAGGCATCCCGGCGACCCTCATAGCCGCTGCCATAGTAAGCATGAGCTTTATGGGCTTCTACGGCCTGGTGGACGGCATCTTCGGAATGTAGGGGACAGGGCATCAGAGGCTGTACATAAGCTCCCTGTTCCGCCTGTAGAGTTCCGTGAAGATCTCTTTATACTTGATATAGACTCTGTGGTTATCCATATCGGGCTGCAGAGTCTTTTTTATGCGTATGACGCTGCGCAGATCCCTGAAGCTTTTGAATCTGCCGTCTGCAAGAGCTGCCATCAGAGCATCACCGTAGGATGCGCCCACCGTGACAGCCGGTATCTCCACAGCTTTTCCAAGTATGTCCGAGGTGATCTGCATCCAGGCGCTGTTTTTTGTTCCTCCGCCGACGGCGATGATGTGTTTAAGCTCTATGCCATGCTCCTCCATGATATCCGCGTGCTGTGCAATGGAGTAGCCCACACCCTCCAGCGCAGATTTATACATATGAGCCCTGCCGTGCTTCAGCTTAAGGCCGAATATCATCCCGCTGGCTTTGGGATCGTTGATGGGAGTGCGCTCGCCCGCAAAGTACGGCAGAGTGATAAGGCCCTCAGAGCCTGCAGGTATAGCCTCAAGCCCCGAGTAGAGCTCTGTTCCGCTGACCATGGTAGTGAAAGCATTCCTTCCGCCCGCTGTTTCTTCTGAAAGCAGGTCCGGGAAGATGACATCCCTGTACCAGCGGGTGAGCGTTCCTGCAGCGTTAGTGCCTCCAGACACGCTGAAGCAGCCGGGCACTGTAAAATTATTGCCTCTGAGCCGGTCGTCCTGTATGAGCCGGTCCGTGCAGCAGTAGATAAATAGCGTGGACCCGAACTGGAGCATCATGTCTCCCGGATCCAGTATGCCTACGCTTATGGCCTCTGCCGTGGAATCTCCGGTACCGGTAATTACCGGGGTCCCTTCCGCAAGCCCCGTCTCAGCGGCAGCCTGAGCAGTTACATAACCTGCAATGGCATTCACCTGCCGAGCTTCAGCCAGCTGATCCGGGCGGCAGAAAAGGCCGCATTCATCTTCGTTTACGCTTCCGTCAGCTCTGTAGAGGGGTTTGAAGGAAGCCTTAGCCAGAAACTGATCTATGACATAGTTTCCTGTAAGCTTGGCGGCCAGATAGGACGCCCCTGTCAGGAATTTATAGGTCTTTGCATAGACCTCGGGTTCCTTGTTTTTGATCCAGAGTATCTTGGGAGACACATCGCTGCTCACTATAGGACCGCCGAAAAGCTCCTTTACCTTCGCCTCTCCGTAGTGCTCCGTGAGCCGGGCTATCTCCTCCCCCGCCCTTGAATCTATGCCGTAGAGTATGGCCTTTCTGAGCGGTCTGCAGTTTTCATCCACAGGAAGACAGTCGCTGCCGAGAGTGCTGCCCCCGACGCAGGCTATATCTCCCGGATCGACAGCAGCAGAAACGATAAGAGCGTTCGAAAGCCTGCAGAAATCGCCCCACCAAACGGCCTCGGCATCGTGTTCGTACAGCCCTTCGCCGGGGTTTTCCATCCCGTGAGGACAGCTTTCCTGCGCGATAATCCTGCAGTCTTCATCTATAATGACACCTTTGCTTTCAAAGGTGCCGATATCTATACCCATGTAATACTTAGACATTTACAGAGCCTTTCTGTAATCCTTTACTATGTCCATGAATTCTCTGACCTTGTCATATTCCGCGAAGCCGTTGAATCCGCCGGCTTTGAAGGCGGTGCCGACCAGGGCTCCGTCGCAGACCGACAGCATGCGGCAGATATTCTGAGCGGTGCATCCGGTGTTGGCGAACACGGGAACATCCCCTGCCACCGCGCGGACTTCTTCGATGAGACCGGTATCCGTCTCGCTCCCGGCGCTGGCGCCTGAAACGCACAGTCCATCCGGAAGGTCATGGAATATTATGGACTTTGTGATCTTTTTTATATCCCTCGGAGCGATGTATGTATCGGATTCCGGGTTCACTTTAAACAGCATCTTAAGATCCGGCCGTCCCAGCTCCGTTCTTCGCCGCACATAAGCTGCGGGATCCGTATCTGTGATGCCGCTCTCCCCTATGTATGCCCCCGTAAAGGTGTTGCGGACAAAGGCCGCGCCAAGAGCCGCGCCCATCTCCACCGTCGCAAGGGGATTCAGGACCACATTCACTCCGAAGGGAACGCTTATACCGACCTTTATGCGGCCTATTATATATGCCATGGCGGATATGGTGACCGCCGGAGCCTTGTGCTGATACGGCAGGCTGAACTCATTGGCTATCAGTATGCCGTCAACGCCGCCCTTCTGAAGAGCCTCGAGCTCCCTTTTGGCGCATGCCTCAACATACTCCAGACCCTTTTCCGCATCGAACAGCGGATCTCCGGGCAGCGCGCGGAGATGCAGCAGCGCTATAACAGGTTTTTTCACATTGAATAGTTCTTCTGTCCACATTTTGTTTTCCTCAGCTTCCGATCAGTAAAGATATTCGCTCCAGACCTCAAGGTTTTTGCGGTCGTACTCGAAGGGCTGCAGATAATAAGGCCCGTAGGTCAGCTCCTGGCTGAGCATCCCGCTGTAGCCGTTCTCCTTCAGACACCTAAGGTCCTTCCCCAGATTCCGGGTCCCTTCGCCCCAGATGAAATGATAATAGGGGTTTCCGTCCACCATGTGGGTATGAATGATGTTTTCGGGGCCGAAAAGATCGAACCAGTCCTGTATGCTTTCTCCGGCCACACCCATGGCGGTAAAGTCTATCATTGCCTTGAAGCGGGGGCTGTTCACCTTATCCATTATATACTTTATATCCTGTGCCCGCCATCCTATCAAGGACTCCTGAGGCCGCAGGGATTCGCATGCCATGGTAATATCCAGGCTTTCGCCCAGTTCTGCCAGCCGCTGGAACATCTCTATGCAGCGCTGTCTGCCCAGCTCGGGAGCCTCGTTCCAGTAGCCCCAGCCGGTATTCGCCTGCATTATGCGGCAGTCCAGCTCCGCAGCCAGCCTCATGGCATTGGCAAAGTATTTGTAGGTCTGCTCTATCACATCTTTTTCACGCACGGCGAACTGATAGCGAAAACGGCAGTTCTGAGCGGAGATGACTTTCACCCTGAGCCCGTGGGCTTTAAGCAGCTGCTTCTGGCTGCTCACATCCGCGATGCCGTTATGGTCTACGAAAAGGTTCTGGTTGCCGGCCAGAAGCTCCACATTGCGTATGCCGAGCTTCTCCATGCATTCGCAGAAATAGGCAAAGCTGTAGAAGGTATCGTAGTGGAGGTTGAAATTGCAGTAGTTTTCGTCCTTGCTGTAGTATTTCATTCTATCGGCCTCCTTCAATATATGGTTTCAGGGCTTCAAAGCAGGCTCTGTCTGCGGCTGCGGGGTTGAACCAGTAGTTCAGGGGATAGAAATCTTCTCCCGTGAAGCCTTTTTCTTCGCTCAGGAGCGCCGGATCGAACCAGTTGCCTCTGAGATTGATATTGAGACCCAGAAGGCCTTTATAGCCGCAGTCTGCGATGGTCTGAAGATAATCATCTGCGGGATGAAGCCCCTGTCCCCAGACCAGTCTGCCGCCCGGCTTGCCGTCGCTGAAGTGAATATGGACCAGCTCCTCTCCGAAGGCCTCAAACCACTGCTCTATGCTCTCCCCTGCAGTCCTTGCAGAGCATATGTCAAGGCAGGCCTTTACCGAAGGGCTGCCGACCTCTGCCAGCAGCTTGAGCAGCTCCGGCAGAGTATTTACTATGATCGAAGCATCAGGTGTCAGGGTCTCCACCGCTATTGTCACCCCCTGCTCCTGCGCCAGAGCGCCCAGCTCTTTCAGCCCAGCGACCGCCTTTTCCCAGGCATCTTCCCTGCCGGTATCTATAAGCCCGCCGGCGCAGCTTACTATCATAAGTTCAGCGCCGAGTTCTGCAGCTGCACGTATGCCGTTTCTGAAGTATTCCAGGCTCTTTTTATGCATTCCGGGATCCGGCGCGCAGAGCGTAAAAGGATATATAACGCACTCGGGATAGAAAGCTCCGACTCTTAGTCCATAGCTTTCTATCTGCTGCCTGAGCTCCCTGCAGTCCGTATACCCGTCATAGCCCAGAAGAAAGTGAGGGGCGCCGGCCCAGAGCTCGATATATGATGCGCCCAGATCCTTTTGCGTTTTAAGGAATTCCTCAAAGGGATACAGCCTGTAGATGGTGTTCAGCGCTGCCAGCTGCTCCCGCCTGATAGTAGCCATAATTGCCTCCGTTTCATAATAGATCATTATATTATTACCATAAGAGCGATAAAAATCAAGCGTCAGGGGCTCAAAGCGGTAGATCGGGACAATGTTTACATGGACAATAAAAAGCCCGGGCGCATTCCCGGGCTGTATTTTTATCATTTGGTTGCATCTTAGCTCAGAGTGGTGCCGGTGAAGAGGCTCACGGCAAGTATCACGATTATGGCAGCAGGTGCCACGAATTTTATAAGAAAGCTGTAGAGCTTCACAAGGCCGAACTTTATGCCTCCCTGCTCCACCTCGGCAACCACACTCTCTGGGGTCCAGCTCCAGCCTGCAAAAAGGCAGCAGCCCAGGGCGCAGACAGGGATCATGATGCGGTCGGTGAGGAACTCCATTGCATCGCAGAAAGCGGGGTAGGTGATGCCGTTTTTGAAGTCGAACCAGATTCCTTTGATGGGCAGCGCCGCCTGAGAACAGGTGTAGAAGCAGCCTATAAAGAACATGATCACGCCTATGGAGATGGTGGTGGGGGTGCGCTTCCAGCCCTTGCGCTCGATAAGGAAAGCCACTATGCCCTCGATCAGTGAGATGGTGGATGTTAGAGCCGCAAAAAGCAGCAGCAGATAGAAGAGGAAGCCGAAGAAGGCGCCTCCGGGCATCTGCTGGAACACGCCGGCAAGAGATACGAAGGCGAAACCGCCGCCCTTGCCAACGCCTTCGGGCCCCAGTGTGGCGAAGACCGCCGGGATAACCATAAAGCCTGCGATCACCGCCACAAGAGTATCCATGGTGCAGACCATGAAGGTGTTGCGGGCGATGTTTTCAGTCTTAGGCAGGTAGGAGCCGTAGGTTATCATTATGGCCATGCCAAGGGACAGGGAATAAAAGGCCTGTGACAAGGCGATAAGGAAGGTCTGCGGAGTCACCTTGGATGCGTCTATGGACAGCATGTATTTCAGTCCGGGTGCGGCTCCGGGGAGGGTTGCAGCTCTTACAAGCAGCACCACCAGGATAA
>JAFRWH010000187.1 GCA_017438085.1 Bacillota bacterium | reverse complement strand
CTGCCCTATATGAAAGCGGGCGATCACATCAGCAATCTGGGGTCGAATTCCAGCCATCAGCCGGTGCCTTACGAGAACGTATACGCCGCCAGCAAGGCTTATGTGCTCAGCTTCTCAAGAGGCCTTGGCAGGGAGCTCAAGACCCGGGGTATACACGTGATGTGCGTGTGTCCGGGCTGGATAAAGACCGAATTCATGGACACCGCAGTCCGCGATGATACCATCAAGTACTATGACCGCTGGTATACCGCAGAGGAGGTCATAGTGCAGGCCATGAAGGATCTGAAAAAGAACAAGAAGATATCTATCCTCGGCGCTCCGGTGCGCAGGCAGGTGCGGCTCATCAAATTCCTGCCGGTGGATCTTGTAATGAACATCTGGTGCAAACAGCAAGGGAAGGCGTAAAGCCTTCCTTGTTATTTTTTTTGCAATTTTCCCTTGACCTTCCCCTAAGGGGAAGGTTTATATCTTAATTAAATAAAATATCTATCGCATATGCGTATATGGATAGATTTGGAAGTGATTTTAAAGGAGATGAGTATTTTTGAAGAATAAAGAATTTGTTCATCCCTATCTGCCAAACAGCGTTCCCGAGATAAAAAAGGAAATGCTGGATGCTGTGGGGGTGGGAAGCATTGAAGAGATCTACAAGAGCATCATCCCTGACGATCTGCTTTTCAAAGGCCGTCTGGATCTTCCTGAGCCCATCGTTAACGAATATGAGCTGAAAAAGCATGTGATGAGCATCCTTGACAAGGATATCACCACAGAGGAATACACCAGCTTCCTCGGAGCGGGCTGTTATAAGCATCAGGTACCGGCTATCTGTGATGAGCTCAACATGAGAGGTGAGTTTCTGACAGCCTACTGCGGCGACACCTATTCAGATCATGGCAAGATGCAGGCCTTCTTTGAATATGCCAGCATGATGGCTGAGCTTCTGGACATGGATGTGGTCAGCTATACCACCTACGATGTAACTCAGTCTGTTATTTCGTCCTTCAGAATGGCGAAAAGATATTGGAAGGCTGCAGGAAAGGATACTGACACAGTGCTGATCCCGGAGACCATGTGCAAAGAGGTCCTTAGCGCTGCCGAATCCTACTGCAAGGGACAGCTTAAGCTGGTGCCCGTGAAGGCCGGCGCTGATGGCTGCATGGACCTGGAGGATCTTGCGGCAAAGCTTGCTGCTCATAAAACTGCAGCTGTGTTCTATGAAAATCCCTCCTATCTGGGCTTCTTCGAAAAGAATGCAGAAAAGATCGCAGAACTGGCTCACACGGCAGGGGCTCTGGTTATTGCGCAGCCTGAAGTGGCCTCCCTTGGAATAGTGGAAAGCCCTGCAAATCTTGGGGCGGACCTGGTGGTTGGTGATATACAGCCTCTGGGCATGCATATTCAGTTTGGCGGCGGTCAGGCAGGCTTCATAGCCTGTCAGCAGAATCTGGATCTTCTTAAACAGTTCCCGACCTATATGTACGGTATCTGCCGTACGAAGGAAGAGGGCAAATTCGGCTGGGGCCGTGCTATGAACTACAGAAGTTCACATGGCAGCAGAGAAAATGCCAACGAGTACTTCGGCACCGAAACCGGCCTTTGGGGCATCACTGCAGGCATATACCTTGCCAGCATGGGTCCTCAGGGCATGTATGAGCTCGGTGAAAGCATTCTGCAGAAAACAGCATTCGCCGTAGAAGAACTCAGCAAGATCAAAGGCCTCAAAGTAAACCTCTTCGGCGGGTGCAACTTCCAGGAGTTCGTCGTCAATTTCGATGAATGCGGAAAGACTGCCGGAGAAGTAAATAAAGCCTTGCTGGGAAAAAAGATATTCGGCGGCAAGGATCTGAGCCGCGATTTCCCGCAGTATGGTCAAAGCGCTCTTTACTGTATTTCCGAATTGACAACGGAGGAAGATATAGCTGCTCTTAAAGCTGCTCTCGAGGAAATAGTTGGGGGGTGCAAGTAATGGCTAACATCAACAGACCAAGAGATTTCCATGAAGCCCGCTGGGACGAGCCCATCATTATGGAAATGGGTGAGAAAGGTAAGCGCGGTGTGCTTATCCCACAGGCATCTGAGCATGTAAAAAAGACTGTGGGCAGCGCTGAAGGCCTGATCCCTGCCGGAATGGTACGCAAAAAGGCTCCTGCTCTTCCCGAAATGTCGCAGATGGAAGTGCTGCGACACTATATGAGACTTTCTCAGGAGACCATCGGAACCGATATAAACATCGACATAGGTCTTGGTACCTGCACCATGAAGTACAGTCCGAAGATCAATGAACAGTTCGTCCGCAGCGAAAAGCTGCAGGAGGTACATCCTCTGCAGGACGAATCCACGATCCAGGGAATTCTGGAAATAATGTATAAGGACGAGCAGTATCTCAAGGCTATCTCCGGCATGGACAGAGTAGGTCTTCAGGCAGGCGGCGGTTCTCAGGCGA
This sequence comes from Bacillota bacterium, assembly GCA_017438085.1. Next base: position 1,617 of record JAFRWH010000187.1, on the reverse strand, counting down.
TATTCCAGAATGTGTCCATCATAAGGGCGTACTTCGAATCCAAGGGACTTGCGGATGTAAAGAACGAGATAATCACAACCATATTGTCTCATCCTGCAAATCCCGGCGCAGCCGCAACACTTGGGTATAAGGTCATAACACTTTACCCCGGCGAGGACGGACTGCCCGATCTTGAAGCGCTCAAGGCTGCTGTCAATGAACATACTGCAGCGCTGATGATCACCAACCCCGAGGATACCGGAATCTATAACGACAAGATCCGTCAGTTCGTGGATCTGGTACATTCTGTAGGCGGACTCTGCGTTTACGATCAGGCTAATCTGAATGGCGTATTCGGTATCACAAGGGCAAGAGATGCAGGCTTCGACATGTGCCATTACAATCTGCACAAGTCTTTCTCATCTCCCCACGGGTGCCAGGGTCCGGCTGCAGGCGCTTCCTGCGTAAGCGCAGAACTTGCAGGCTTCCTTGCAAGTCCCACTGTGGAGTTTGATGGCGAAAAATATTATCTCAAATATGACGATCCCGAAAGCATAGGAAAGGTCCGCAAGTTCTACGGCGTTCCTGCAGTGCTGCTCAGGACCTACGCCTACATAAGGAGCATGGGCCCCGACGGAATGAAGGCTGTAGGTGAACTGTCCATACTTAACAACAACTACATGCTGAAGAAGATGTCTGATATCCCCGGGCTTTCTTTGCCGATGGCAGAAGGCAAGTTCAGGATGGAGCAGGCGAGAATGAGCTGGGAACAGCTTACCAAAGACACAGGTGTCACCACGGACGATATCGCCAGAAGAGTGGTGGATTACGGTTTCCAGGACTACTTTGCCAGCCATCATCCCAGGCTTATTCCGGAGCCCTTCACCCCGGAGCCTGTGGAAAGCTATTCAAAGGATGACATCGATGAGTATGTGAATGCTATCAGATCCATTGCCAGGGAGGCTTATGAAGATCCTGATGTGGTTAAGACGGCGCCACACAAGGCTGCACTTGCCACACAGATCGATGAAAGCTATCTGACAGAGTGGGAGAAGTTCGCTACCACCTGGAGAGGCTATAAGAAGTACCTCTGCAAGGATAAATAGCGGGCAGATAACAGTTATAAACGGAGGCGCAGGCCCCGGTCTGCTCCTCCGGAGGAATAGATATATCTATATTTATTTAAGAAAGGCGGCATATTATGTCTACTTTAATCCCTGTTGACAGCTCCTGGCTGTTGTTCGCGATCCTGGTCGTTATCGCTGCTGTATCCATCTGGCTTGAACAGAAATACAAATGGGCAGCAAAGATGACCGCCTGCGTTATCGCACTGATCCTGGCCATGCTTCTTGCAAACTTCAGGATCATTCCTACCGATGCGCCTGCATATGATTTTGTATGGGGCTACGTAGTACCTCTGGCAATTCCTTTCCTGCTCTTCAATGCAAACATTAAGAAAATATGGAAGGAATCCGGAAGAATGTTCGGCATGTTCATGCTGAGCTCACTGGGATCCATCGTTGGCGGCGTTCTGGGCTTCTTTGCTCTTCGCGGTGCTCTGGGTCTTGCTCAGGCCAGATCTGCCACTTCCATGTTTGTCGGAACCTATGTTGGCGGCTCCGTAAACCTTGTTGCCAT
>JAFRWH010000186.1 GCA_017438085.1 Bacillota bacterium | reverse complement strand
GCCGACCGCCACATCAAGGTGGTCCGCCGCAGCGAATATGATTTCTGGACCAATGTGAAGGAGAAGTTATTCTAGAGGCGGACAATGGCTGAAAGATACACTTACAGAGCCGGCCCCGATGACGAGGGACTCTACATCCGGGAGATAATAAGAAGACGCATGGATTTCTCCTCCCGGCTGCTGAAAAAGATAAAGTACGGCGGCGAGGTGCTGCTGGACGGAAATCATGTGAAACTGAATATGAAGGTGCGGCAGGGCGAGCTGGTGGAGCTGATAATGCCGGAAGAATCCAGCTATTTCGAGCCCGAGGACGTGCCTTTTGATATAGCTTACGAAGACTCCGAGCTGATGATAGTGAACAAGCCTCCCGGGGTAGTGGTCCATCCCACCAAGAACTACCAGAGCGGGACCTTGGCCAACGGGCTGGCAAAGCTTATCGCAGAGCGCATCGAAGCAGGCGGAACCCCCTGGAAGATACGCTTTGTGAACCGGCTGGACAGGGATACTTCGGGGCTGCTGATAGTGGCAAAAGCCCCCCATGCCCAGGACTTTCTGGACGGGGAGATGAAGAAGAATAGGGTCGTGAAGGAATACCTTGCCATAGTTCACGGCATAACAGAGGAGGAGGGCACTATAGACCTTCCCATCGACAAGGATCCGAACCACGTGGCGAGGCGCATGGTGCGGGAGGACGGTTATCCTTCTGTTACTCACTATAAAAGGCTCGAAGCCTTCCCTGCGGAACCCGGAACTACCGGGCAGATCGACGGCTACAGCCTTGTGAGGCTCAGGCTGGATACGGGCAGGACCCACCAGATAAGGGTCCACATGACCCACATAGGCCACCCTCTTTTAGGCGATGAGCTCTACGGCCAGCTTTACGGCTACGATGTGCCCCCCGAGTGGATGCCAAGGCAGGCGCTTCATGCGGCAAGGCTGAGCTTTGATGGTCCTGACGGACGGCATATCACAGCAGAAGCGCCTCTCCCGGAGGACTTCATGAATGCGCTGAAGATCATCGGAAGCGAAGATAGATAAAACAGACCAAATGGTACTTAAGAGGCCATTATGTTCAAGTGGAAATTTCTTAAACTCAATTCTTTTCAGATAATACTTGCAGGTTTTCTGGTGCTGATACTGACCGGAACGCTGCTTTTGTGTCTGCCCATCGCTTCTGCTGAGGGCATTGCGACACCGTTTTTCAGCGCGCTTTTCACTGCCTGCTCCGCATCCTGCGTTACAGGCCTGGTGGTGCTCGATACCGCCACCTACTGGTCGGTATTCGGCAAGTGCGTGATAATCTGCCTTATACAGATCGGGGGCCTCGGCGTAATAACCATGTCCACGGTCATAACGATAATAATGGGCCGCAAGATCAGCCTCTTCCAGCGCAGCATGCTGAGGGATTCCATATCCGCCGATCAGTTGGGAGGCATCGTAAGGCTCACAAGATTTATAGTCAAGGGTACTATCATCTTCGAACTGAGCGGTGCGGTGCTGCTGTACCCTGTGTTCTATAGAGAGTTCGGACCTCTGAAGGCTATCCCGCTGGCGCTGTTCCATTCCATTTCCGCCTTCTGCAATGCGGGCTTCGATCTTATGGGAGAAAGAGGAGCATTCAGCTCCTTCACGACGCTGCCTGACAATGTGCTTCTGAACATAGTCTTTATGCTTCTGATAGTAATAGGCGGCCTGGGCTTCCTGACCTGGTCCGACATAGTTGCTAACAAGGGTCAGGTCCGTAAATACAGGCTGCAGAGCCGCATGATACTTGTGGTCACTGTTCTTCTTATCTTCATCCCTGCCCTTTGGTTCTTCATCTTCGAATTCGGGGATCTGCCCCTGAAGCAGAGGCTGCTTTACTCCATGTTCCAGTCTGTAACCACCAGAACGGCGGGCTTCAATACCTACGACCAGGCGGCGCTGAGCTCCCAGGGGATGCTTCTGACCATTTGCCTGATGCTGGTGGGAGGCGCTCCCGGATCCACCGCCGGTGGCATGAAGATAACCACACTGGCCGTGCTGCTGATAGCAGCCCGCTCCGTATTCAAGCGCAGCGCAGATGTGAATTTCATGGGGCGCAGGATACCTGCCTTCACAGTAAGGAGCGCTTCGGGCATACTCACTCTGTACCTGACGCTCTTCATCAGCGCAGGCTGCCTGATAGGACAGATCGAGGGGCTTCCTCTTGGGGCTTGTCTCTACGAGACCGCATCCGCCATCGGAACTGTGGGTCTTACCACAGGTATCACCCCGGGGCTGAGCACGGCATCAGGGCTGATCCTGGTATTTCTGATGGTTATAGGCCGCGTGGGAGGACTGACGATGATCTTCGCTGCAGTTCCCGTCAGCGGAAGCAATATGGCAAGGCTCCCGGAGGAGCCCATCAATGTTGGTTAATTACCGGCTGTCAAGCAGGAGAAAGATATGAAAAACATTCTTATAATCGGACTCGGAAGATTCGGACGCCACACCGCAGAAAAGCTCAGCGAGCTGGGCCATCAGGTGCTGGCTGTGGACATCAGCGAGGAGAAGGTGAACGAATCCATGCCTTTTGTGACGGATGCCATGATAGGCGATGCCACCAAGGTGGAGTTCCTCCGCTCCCTGGGCGTAAGCAATTTCGATGTCTGCATAGTGGCCATAGGCGACGATTTCCAGAGCTCGCTGGAGATCAGCTCCCAGCTCAAGGAGCTGGGCGCAAGCTGCGTAGTATCCAGGGCTTCCAACGGCATACATGAAAAGTTCCTGCGCCGCAACGGCGCGGACGATGTGATCTACCCGGAGAAGCAGACGGCGGAGCAGGTGGCCATACGCTACAGCTCCGAGTACATACTGGACTATCTTCCCGTGGGCAATGATTTTGCCGTATACGAGATCAAGGTCCCGGATGACTGGATAGGCCACAGCCTTGTGCAGCTGGATCTTCGCCGGAATTATCACCTGAACGTAGTAGCAATCAAGTCTCCCCAGAGCATGATAGTGGATATAGACCCCGACATGCTGCTTGCAAGCGGCCAGACTCTGCTGGTGATGAGTGACGAAAAGAGCATTCAGCGCTTTGTGGCAGCCAAGGACAGATAAGAGATAAAAAAGGAGGTTTGCTATGGATTTTAAGATCACCAGACTTTACGATGACAGCTGGGCTGTAGAGGATGGCGGAGTACGGTTCTTTATCCTTGCGGGATCCAGAAAGGCTCTCGTTGTGGATACGGGCTTCGGAAACGTGGATGTTGTTGCTGCAGCCAGGACCGTAACGGACCTGCCTCTCGTCCTGCTGAACACTCATGCCGACAGAGATCACGTGGGCGGCAACGCAGCCTTCGACTGGGCTTACATGCATCCGTCGGAGGGGATAGTCTATCACAATATCGCAGGCAGCAGCGGCAAGACCGTACCTGTCTGGGACGGAGAGATAATAGATCTTGGCTGGAGACAGCTGGAGGTGGTCCACATTCCCGGCCACACGCCCGGCAGCATCTCCATTCTGGACAAGACCAACAGAGCTCTGATCGGAGGCGACCCCATACAGGAGGGCGGCCGCATATTCATGTTCGGCATGCACCGGGATATGGAGGCTTACATTGCAGGCCTGCGCCATCTTATGGAGAGGGAAGCGGAATTCGACGTGATCTATCCTTCCCACGCCAAGCTCTGCGTTGAAAAGTCAGTCATTCCCAAGCTTATAGACGGCGCCGTTTCCGTGCTTGCGGGACAGGTTGAGGGGAAAGATGAGGATATGTTCGGCAACACCATCACGACTTACGATGTGGGCGTGGATGTATTCCTCTGCCCCAAAGCATAGAACTTACTGAAGAAGGGATGCCCGGCCCGGGAGGAAGGAGCAGCGATGCGTATTTTATTTATCGGCAACAGCCACACTTTTTTCAATGACATGCCTGAGACCTTCGCCGATATGGTGGAGGCGGCTTCCGGCTCCAGACCGGAGGTGACCATGCTCGCTTACGGCGGCAGATCCCTGATATGGCACTCTCAGGAGTATTTTGCCCTGCGTTTCAATCTGATGTACGGCAATTACGATTACTGCATCATACAGCAGCAAGCCCATCCTTTCCCGGGTATAGAGGAGACCAGGAAGGGCCTGGCTCCAATGGTGGATATCTGCAGGGCTGCAGGTGTCCGTCCCGTACTTTACATGCCCTGGGCGGAGAAGCGCTTCCCGGAAAATCAGGAGAAGATCACTGACTGCATGGTTACTCTTGGCAAGGAGTTCGATATTGAAGTTGCTCCCGTGGGCCTGGTCTGGAAGGAGATGCTTGCGGTGCACCCGGAGATCGATCTTTTCTGGAAGGACGGCGAGCACGCGGGTCCGGTGGGCGACTACCTGATAGCTCTGGTGCTGACCATGTGCATACTTAAGAAGACCGATTTTGCATACCCTGCAAAAATGAGGGACTTTTTCCAGGGACTTGAGATAGACCGCAGCAATCTGAGGCTGATCGAGGATGCTGCAAAAACTCCTGTGGACATCGATGACGAGACTGTTTCCGCCATCGCCCAGACTGCAGCAAGAGTGCTGGAGAGTTTGTAAAGAGACGATTCGGGAGCTGATATGAAAATAACCATGCTTGGTACCGGCCATGCCGGTGTCACCGGGATCTACAATACATGCTTTGTCCTGAGCCGGACGGACGCTGCAGGAACATCATCAGGCGCGGACTGCTCCGGTCATTTTCTTGTGGACGGAGGCGGCGGCAACAGGCTGCTGACTCAGCTGAAAGCTGTCGGGATAGGTCTGATGGACATCCACGATGTGTTTATAACGCACAAGCACCTGGACCATCTGCTTGGCATTTTCTGGCTGCTTAGGATGACCACCTCTGCCATGGTTTCGGGCCGGTATAAAGGAGAGCTGCGCATCTACGCCCACGACGAGCTTATACACATCCTGCGGGAATCCTGCTCCATGCTTTTTGGCGAAAAGCAGAATTCCTGCATAGGAAAACAGCTTCATCTGATCGAGGTGAGGGATGGAGATTGCCATACCGTTCTGGGGCATCCCTGCACATTCTTCGATATCGATTCCACTAAGGCAAAGCAGTTCGGCTTCACCCTGGAATATGCGGAGGGGAAGCGCCTCTGCTGCCTGGGTGATGAGCCTTTCAATCCTGTCTGCAGAAAATATGTTGAGGGCTCTGAATGGCTTATGCATGAAGCCTTCTGCCTGTATTCGCAGGCGGAGCGCTTCAAGCCTTATGAAAAGAGCCATTCCACGGTTAAGGATGCCTGTAAGAATGCAGCGAAGCTTAGGGCGAAAAATCTCATCCTGTATCATACCGAGGAAGACAATATAGAGCAGCGCCGCGCCCTCTATGAGGCTGAGGGCAGGCCGTATTTCGGCGGGGGGCTCTATGTGCCGTATGATCTGGATGTGATCGAGTTATAGCGCAGTGTTTTAGCTATTGAGGTGCTTTAAATGCCGGACAATTCAGGACGCATGCCCTTCGGGCTCAGGCTCGACCCTGACTTTGTGGGGAACTGGGGTTTTTCCTATAACGTACTTATGGACAACATGTTCGACCGCTGGTATCTGCTCCGCGAGGAAGCAGCGATTTCCGATGCGGTCTTTTCGCTGAAATATGCTAAGGAAGAAGGCGAAAGCGCGGCCATACGCGTTCTGTCCGCAACGCAGCTGCCGGCTGGTCAAGATCTTATTGAACTGCTGGCCGAATGCAGAGTCAACAATATACACATAATCCTCGGCACCCTTATATTCGAGGGCTCATTCAGCCCCAGCGGAAAGATGCTCAAGGGGTTTTTTGACTATACTGATAACTGCAATTACGTCATAGACGAGTTCAGGGACGATGACGTGGAGATCGACGGCGAACCCGAATACGATTATTCTCTGGTGCGGGAGACATAAGTGGACGGAGTAAAGAAATACGCTAAAAGATGAGGTACAGCAGTTTTGAACTGCTGCTTCGTTTCAGACCTTTATTCTGCGCTTTTAGAGAAATAGCAGCGGTATTTTTATACTTTTTGCGGTTTATTGCAATTGCCTTCTGAATTAAACTGTACATGTAAACAAAAGGGCGCTGCAGAGAATAGACTCTGCGGCTTGTACAGAAGGGGGTAAATACAATGATGATCCTGTTCTTTATCCTGATGATAGCCACGGCTGCCAGAATGATGAGATTCGCGGTCCGCATGTCCTGGGGATTCATAAGAGTATTCTTTACGATACTTTTCCTGCCCTCGATCATATTCTTCGGGCTTTTGGGCGGGCTTCTCAGGCTGGCTCTCCCTGCGCTGCTGATCTATGCAGTCATTTCTATGCTGGCTCCTGCCAGAGAAAGAGAACTGTAGCACTGCAAAGCATTGTTCAGTTCTGCACCGGTAACAGGGAGACCGGTATAGACCATCAGGTTATACGTCAGGGGCGGAGTCTTTGGGCTCCGCCCTTTTACTGTACTTTCAGGGGCTTTTGTCACAATACTGTAATACGTTTTTCCTTGACATCCACGCAGTTCATACGCTATATTTATCTGTAATTTAACAGGCCTTTCGGGAGGAGTAGTCCTTAAGAGCGTCCGTACAGAGAAGAAGTCTGCAGCTGAGAGCTTCAAAGACAGCGGAGGATGAAGGTTGCCCGAAGCATAAGGCAATCTAATGAGAGCCTGATGCAGGTCCTCCGTGCATGGACATACAGTCCTGCGGATCCGGACCGCACAGGAACAAAGGTGGTACCGCGGAAACATTTCGTCCTTTGGCTTTTAAAGCCAGAGGACTTTTGTTTTAGTATGCTGAATGGTCTTCCGCAGGAGCTCTACGCAGCCGCACGATTTCAGCGAGTGTGCGTCGAGGCAGCCGGGAGGCTAGCGCGATAGCGAGCGCCGGCTGTAGGCGCGAGCGAATCCAGCGCGCGGCCTCGATTAGCGAAGCTGAAATCGATTGCGCTGCAGCGACGAGGACTTAAGACCATGAAGCATACGAAACAAAAGTAAAAAAGCAAACAGTAAACAACAGGATACACTGAACTGAAAGGATAAGACATGGAAAACAATCTTCCAAAGAACTATTCTCCCAAGGATTTCGAAGACCGCATCTACGCGGCCTGGGAGAACTCGGGAGCCTTCACTCCCACCATCGACAAGAGCAAAAAGCCATTCACAGTAATGATGCCGCCCCCCAACATCACCGGCCAGCTCCACATGGGCCATGCCCTGGACCAGTCTCTTCAGGATGTACTGGTGCGCTTCAAGCGCATGCAGGGCTACTGCACACTCTGGCTGCCCGGAACCGACCACGCTTCCATCGCAACGGAAGTTAAGGTGGTCGAAAAGATCAAAAAGGAAGAGGGCAAGACCAAGGAGGATCTGGGCCGCGATGAATTCCTCAAGCGCGCCTGGGCCTGGAAGCAGCAGTATGGCGGCCGCATAGAGCAGCAGGTCAGAAAGCTGGGCAGCTCCTGCGACTGGAGCCGCGAGCGCTTCACCATGGACGAGGGCTGCAACAGAGCCGTAGTCGAGCACTTCTGCAGACTCTATGAAAAAGGCCTGATCTACAAGGGCAAGAGACTCATCAACTGGTGCCCGGTGTGCGGAAGCGCGCTCTCTGACATCGAGGTCGAGCACGTTGACCACGAGGGCAGCTACTGGTATTTCCGCTACGACGGCAAGGACGGCGGCCCCTCGATCACGGTAGCCACCTCCCGTCCCGAGACCATGTTCGGCGATACCGCGATCGCAGTGAATCCCGATGATGAGCGCTACAAGGATATGATAGGCAAGACCGTGCTCCTGCCCCTTGTCGGCCGCGAGATCCCCATCATTGCAGACCCCTATCCGGATCCGGAAAAAGGCACCGGCGCCGTAAAGATCACCCCGGCTGCTGACCCCAACGACTTCGAAGTTGGTCAGCGCCACGGCCTTGAGATGATTCAGCCCATCGACGAGCAGGCTAAGATGACTGCCGCCGCAGGCAAGTATCAGGGCATGGACCGCTACGAGTGCCGCAAGGCATGGGTGGCGGATCTTGAAGCTGCAGGCCATCT
>JAFRWH010000185.1 GCA_017438085.1 Bacillota bacterium | reverse complement strand
TTCGAATATCACTGCGCCCACAGCTACTGGGCTTATGCAGAGGTCTCCCAGGCGATCTTCGGAGCCGAAGGCCAGATCGTCTGCGCCGAGGTTATGAAGGACTTTGAGGCAGATTACGGCAAGGAAATGGCAGACATCCTGGCAAGCTATAAGGACACGAATTTCAACGTTTGCTAGCCGGTAATGCTTAAAGCCTGTGGACAGGCTGTAAAAACATAAATAAAACGGGACGATAATTGTCGTCCCGTTTTTTATGCTGCGGATATAAACTGCAGAACACAGTCAAACAATTTCCCTTACTCGCTTACGACCTTTGCATAGCCAAGCATCACAAGGATGCGGGCGTATTCGTCCACGGCAGCGGGATTATAGCGGCCAGTCTCGTAGGACAGCAGCCTTGCAGCTTCCGCTGTTGTGCGTTTTCCGTCGAAGTAATAGCCGATAGCGGTGAGCGCGGGACCGAGCTTAGGCGCATAGTTCTTAGTAAAGAAATTGATGCGCGCCTGGATCTCATCCGGGTAGACTGCTCTGGGTTTGCGTATCTGGAAAGGTGTCTTTTCCGTACGCTCTATTACAAGGCTGTACTTTTCCTTCTGCCTTCTGGTCACGGGGCTCTTGACCGGTCTGGAAACAGGATCAAAGCCAGCCAGAAGCTTTACCAGGCCTCTTACGCGAAGCTTCTCATCCTCCAGCTTCTTATAGAACTCGTCTTTATCCTCTGCGCTGCAGAGATCCCATTCCTTGAAGCTTTCAATAGCAGCGCATCTGAAATTGGTATAAGCCTCTATCCTGCGGGGATAGAAGGCCGCATCCACATTTCCTTTTGCGGTCTGAGTATTCAGTTCTTTGATATATTCCGCTGTGCGGGCAAGGGCTGTATCCATCAGAACCGATACATCGCTCTGCTCAAGATTTGCAAGGCTGTAGGCATAAGCCGCCGCCAGAGCTGCGGATCTGGACAGGATAAACGGATCCACCTTGTCCAGGGTGTCAGTGCTGGTGTGATAATATCTGTCAGGCCACTGACCCAGCATAAGGCAGGGAACGCCTGTGGCAGGATCAGACCATATCATGTGATCGCTGCCGCCGCTGAAGCCAGTCTGATGGCTGTTGAACATGGGGCAATAAGCCTCGGCGCCCATTCCGCGGACCTGATGCTTTATCTCGTCCAGGACCACAGCTGCCGCATCGCCTACGAAAGATGGCATAGCCAGAGGAAGGTCCGTGATAGTTATAGGACCATAGCCTGCGGTCTGACGGGCTCCCACCATGTCCAGATTAAAGGCAGCCTTTATCTTCTTTGCCTTCTTGGGATACTTGGCCAGATATGCATAGGTGCCGGAGAATTCCGGGATCAGGAGCATGCGGATGCCGCGCTTCAGGGGGGCCAGCTTGCCGCTGTCCACCAGCGTCTTTATGGTGTTCATGGCCTCGATCACCGCGGCGCAGCCGCTGGCGTTATCGTTGGCAGAGGATCTGGGGTGACAGAGATGCGCGGTCAGCAGTATCTCTTCGTCGGTCTCGCCGGGAATGAACGCTTCCACGTCTTCGATAAATCCATCGTATATGGAGGAATCCACCTTGCAGCAGACCTTCGGGCAGTCCTTCTTTGCAGCCAGCTCTCTGCAGAGGGCAGCGAATCTGTCGCCCTGTCTCGGGGTCAGAACAAAGCCAAAGGCCTTCTTCTGGCCGGGCTTCCACCAGTAGGAAGTGTAGCGGCGAGTGTCGGACTGATCGTGGCGGTCCCTTACGAAGGGTGCCTGAAGCACAAAGTCGGTGATGATGCCGACGGCGCCTCTTCTTTCCACAGCCCATTCGTAGATATCGTTGACATCGCCCTGATAAAAGACTATCTTTCCGTCAAGATCCAGTCCTTTATATGCTTTTTCATCGCCGCCCTTATCCAGGAAAACGACGGGGACCGGTTCTTTAGAAAAGTCGCAGGGGGCGCTCTTCTGAATGACAGAGATGGCGCAGGCATCGAAATCAGCCAGCCTTTCTTCGTAGGGATAGACCAGATCGCACCAGGCGCCCTTGATATCCCACTCGGCAAAGCTGGGATAGGTGCCCCAGAATCCGCCCTCCTTTGCTTCGAAGGACAGGACCTTGCCGCCCAGTCCCATGCGGTCCAGCTTCTCCTTTACATGTCTGGCTGCCGCCCTGTAGCCGGTCGAAGCCTGGATCCTGTGATAGGTGGAGATCTCGGCAACAGTGTCAAAAGCCCTGTCTCCGCTGATGTGTTTCAGTATCTCCCGGGTGTTTTCTCTTATCATTGAGTTCGCCTCCTTTAACAGTTGTTGTGACTGTACTTATTCAGTTGCCTGGGTGAATTCGTCCAGCATGTATTTGCGGATCTTTTCGAAGGTCACGGGGTCCTTCATTCCGCAGGGCTGTCCGTCCAGCTTGTCAGCATGGACCACAAGCTTGCTGGAGCTGGTCACCAGTATCTCGTCCGCCGCTCTGAGCTGCTCCAGATAGTAGGGTTCTTCTCTTACAGGAATGTCCAGAGCCTTGCAGGCACGGATCAGATGAGCTCTTGAGATGCCGGGAAGTATAAGTTCGTCCAGCGGCGCAGTCCAGAGCACGCCGTCCTTTA
>JAFRWH010000184.1 GCA_017438085.1 Bacillota bacterium | reverse complement strand
GATCGTTCTTGGCCTCTACACCGTATGCACAAAAAAGAATCTGATCAAGGTAGTCCTGGGTCTTGGCATCATCGACTACGGCGTGAACATGCTGATCGTAAGCTTCGGCTTCAATGACGGCGGTACCGCCCCCATTTACCAGATGTCCGACCTTCTGAACGGCGTGTCCACCAAGTTCTTCGTAGACCCCGTTCCCCAGGCACTGACCCTTACCAGCATCGTTATCGGCGCCTGCGTTGATGCCATGGCCCTGTCTCTGGTTATCATGATCTACAGAAAGTATAAAACTATCAACGCCGACGAAGTAAGGAGGCTCAACGGATGATGCAGCATTTTCCAGTATTAGCCGTAATGCTCCTGTTCCTGAGCGCATTTATTGTCGAGATCTTCGGTTCGAAGAGCAAGGCAGTTGCCCAGGGAATCGCTATGATTGCGGCGACAGTTTCCGCAGGGCTCATCTATGCCCTGATCAAGCCCGTCATGATAGACGGCGAAGTGATAGCCTACTGGATGGGCAACTGGGCCCCAGTGGAGGAATACGCCATCGGTATCGGCTACGAAGTTGATGCGCTGAGCCTCTTCTTCGCTCTGCTGGTGGTTACTACCTTCTGGCTCTCAGGCCTCTATTCCATAGGCTACATGAAAAACGACCATCACCTCGGCCACTACTACACCCTTTATCTGATGCTCTCCGGCTCGGTACTGGGTCTGGTAATGACAGGCGATATCTTCAACCTCTTCGTAATGGTAGAGATCATGACCTTCGCCTCCGTGGCTCTCACAGCCTTCAGAAACGCCAGCGAAGGAGCTCTCGAGGGTGCTTTCAAGTACCTGGTCATCGGCTCCATGGGCTCCTCCTTTACACTCACAGGCATAGCAATGCTCTATGCGGAATGCCATACTCTGAACATGGCGCAGATCGCCTCCATACTGGCAGGCGGCCTGAGCCCCACATCCATCGCAGCCTTTGGTCTGATAATCGCAGGCTTCGGCGTAAAGAGCTACATGGTTCCCTTCCACACACCCGCAGCTGATGCCTACACCGTAGCTCCCACCTCCATCTCCATGATCTTCTCCGGAATGGTCAACAAGGCAGGTGTCTACGGAATGATCCGTATGATCTACATCGTGTTCAGAGCGATGGACAAGGGCACTGTTCAGCAGATGCTTGCCATCTTCGGCGCAGTTACCATGTTCCTGGGCGTTACCATGGCTCTTGCTCAGCACGAATTCAAGAGACTGCTGGCCTTCCACAGCATTTCCCAGATCGGCTATGTCATCACTGCCGTATCTCTGGGCAGCGCTCTGGGTCTTACCGGCGGCCTGTTCCATGCAATGAACCACACCCTGTTCAAGGGACTGCTGTTCCTTACCGCAGGCGCTGTGCTTCAGGCAACCGGAACCACCAATCTCGACAGACTGGGCGGTCTCTCCAAGAAGATGCCCCACACCACCATATGCTTCCTTGTAGGCGCCGGCGCCATCAGCGGCCTGCCTCCCTTCAATGGCTTTGCATCCAAGTGGATCATCTATCAGGCCATCTACACCAAGGCTGTTGAATCCGGCAAATTCGTATATGTGCTCTGCACCATCTGCGCTCTGGTGGTTTCCGTAATGACCCTGGCTTCCTTCATCAAGGTCACCCAGGCCGTCTTCTTCGGACAGCTCCACAAAGAGCACGAGAATGTGACAGAAGCTCCCTTCACCATGAGACTGCCCATGTACATCATGGCTCTGCTCTGCACAGCCTCCGGTATCTTCTACGATTTCGTGAACAAGTACCTGCTGCACCCCGCAGCCAATGCGGCTCTGAACATCAGCAAGTACATCGATTACATGATGGGACCCGGATATGCTGCAAATGCAGGTGTTAAGGATCTGGCAGTGGAACCCGTAGCCTTCAGCTACTGGAATCCTCTGGTATGGCTGGTGCTCTTCGGAGTGCTGTTCATCGGAACTGCCTTCGTCATCCTCGGCGGCAGAAACGAAAGAGGTCAGATACTCAGCAGCAGCGATCCTGCGCAGGCCAAGTACGACACCTTCTTCTCCGGTGAAAAGGAAATGTATTCACAGGTCGGCGGCTCTGATCTGTTCTGGGGCTTCAAGACCAACTGGAAGGGCTACTACAAGATCATGGAAGCTCTCCACTCCGGTATAGTAAACGATTATGCATCCATGGCAGTTGTCGGCACCGCCATCATCTGTCTGTGCATGTTCCTGTTCATGCGTTAGGGAAAGGAGTACAGAATAATGGAAATACTTAAATCGATATTCTACATCCTGGTATTCCCGGGCGCACTGTTCACTTGCGTCTGCGGCCTCTGGCTTGCAGGTGTCGACCGCAAGGTCATCGCAAAAATGCAGAAAAGAATAGGACCCCCGATCCTGCAGCCCACCTATGACTTCTTCAAGCTGATGGGCAAGGAGACCATAGTACCGAGAGTTGCAAACCGCCTGGTATTCCTGGGCGCCCCGGTCATAGGCTTCATAAGCCTGGCCATAATAATGCTCTTCATCCCCATCTTCGGATTTACCGCCTTCTCCGGCAGCGCGGACCTGATCGTTATCCTTTATCTGATAACCATCTCCGGCGTAGCCCTGATCGTAGGCGGCAGCTCCTCCGGCTCCCCCTATGCGGGAATCGGTATCTCCAGAGAGATGGTCACCATGATGAGCTACGAGCTTCCCTTTGTCATCATTCTTCTGACTGTGGCAAAGAAGGTAGGCGGAGCTGATCTGGTGTTCTCCATGGATGCCATCAGCAAGTGGCAGCAGGCCAACGGCTCTCTGCTCTTCCAGTGGAGCATGATACCCGCTGCTCTGGCTATGCTGCTGGTCATTCCCGCAGAGGTAGGCGTTCAGCCCTTCGACGTAGCCGAAGCTGAGACCGAGATCTGCGAAGGACCCCTTATCGAGTACAGCGGTGCTGCGCTGGGCGTTTTCAAGCTCAACACCGCAATGAAGATGATCATCATGACAGGTCTTTTCACCTCCCTGTTCCTTGGCGGTTTCACCACCGGCATCGTGGCTGTGGATGTGCTGATCTTCGTGGTCATCTGCACTGTCCTGACTCTGCTCTGCATGACCACCATTCATGCGGTAACAGCAAGACTCAAGATAGAGCATCTCCTCACATTCTACTGGACCTTTGTGGCAGGACTTGCCATGGCAAGCCTGATCCTGGTATGGTGCGGACTTTAGGAGGGGAGACGAGATATGTTTAAGAAATTGATCAATAACAGTGCGGCAAAATCCCCCTGGATCTACCACATCAACACAGGCTCCTGCAATGGCTGCGACATCGAGCTGGTTGCCTGCCTTACTCCCCGCTACGACGCGGAGCGCTTCGGCTTCAAGCTGGCCGGCAGCCCCAGACATGCGGACATAGTAGTGGTATCAGGCCCCATCACCAGCCAGTCCAAGGACAGACTTGTCAGAACTCTGGCTCAGGTCCCGGAACCCAAGTGCGTGGTATCCATCGGTTCCTGCCCCCAGTCCGGCAATGTATTCAAGGGGAGCTATTCCATTGAAGGCCCTCTTGAAAAGTACTGCCATGTGGATGTGGCTGTAGCCGGCTGCACACCCAAGCCCGAGGCCATCATGGAAGGTCTCTATAAGGCAGCTCTGCTGCTGAAAGAAAAGAGGGAGGCGATGAGTAAATGATGTTCCCGTTCCTTAAAAGAGCAGTTGGAAATCTTTTCAGCGCTCCCAGCACCGAGCAGTTCCCCAATCCCGAGGCCAGAGGCCTTGGCAAGTACCGCGGACGCATAGCCTTTGATCCTTCAAAGTGCACCAACTGCGGCAACTGCATCAGAGTCTGCTCCCCCATAGCTATTACAACTAAGGAAGAGGCCGTGGAGGGCGGAAGAAACATCACCCGCTACTTCGACCTCACCTCCTGCACCTTCTGCCAGACCTGCGTCGACTTCTGCGACGAGGGCGCCATCACCATGACCAACGACTACCACATGGTAGCCGAGGATCCCAAGGATCTGATCGTGTCCGGAACCGCCTTCATCAAGGATATCGAGGGTCACATCACCATCGACCAAAGCGGCTGTATCTACTGCGGTCTCTGCGCGAGAAACTGCCCGCAGCAGACCATCAAGGTGGACAGAGCATCCAAGAGCTGGAAGATCGATCTGGAGCAGTGCGTAAAGTGCGGAATCTGTATCGGAAGATGCCCCCGAAAGGTGCTCAGCTTCCAGGACCAGGATCCGGAGCCCCAGCAGGTATGGGACCGCCAGGCCGCCGAGGACGCAGCCGCCACTGCAGCAAAGCAGCCGCAGCAGGCTGAAAATGCCATCGGCAGCGCCGAGGGCGGCAGCGGACTTCTCACCTGCAAGCAGGATGGCTGCATCTACTGCGGCCTCTGCGCGAGAAACTGCCCGCAGGGCGCTATCACCGTGGACAGAGCTTCCAAGAGCTGGTCTGTGGATCACGATCAGTGCATCGAATGCGGCATCTGCATCAGCAAGTGCCCGAAGAAGGTCTTAAGCTTCGGCGAAGAGGTTGCAGCTGCAGCTCCGGCTCCCAAGGCTGAGGAAAAGAAGGAAGAGGCAAAGCCTGCAGCACCTGCTGCAAAGCCTGCCGACACCTCCGATGTCGAAGAGTTCGGAATGCCCAAGGGCATGTCTCCGGCTGAATCAGGCCAGATCCAGTGCAATCTTGATTCCTGTGTATACTGCGGCATCTGCGCAAAGAACTGCCCGGTAGGAGCTCTCACTGTTGACAGAGCCACCAAGAGCTGGTCCATCGATCAGGACAGCTGCGTACAGTGCGGTCTTTGCACCGAAAAGTGCCCGAAGAAGGCGCTCAGCTTTAAGGATTAGTCCCTGAAGCACAATAAAAACAATAAAAAACGGCCCGGAAGCGATTCCGGGTCGTTTGCTTTTGAAACAGTGAGGTATATAGGACAAGAGGCGTTGATGACATGTGATGTTTGGCATAGTTTCTATGTGCCATGTTATCCGATAAGGCAGGGGCCCTCAGCGCAAGGGCTTCGTCTGCTGTTAAGCAATCGATCTGTTCATCTCTGCTTCGGCACGCTCGGGAACGCACCGGGTGCCTACCATCGGCACCCGGCTTATCGGCCCTCGCTATGGCGGACCGTCCCGCCATGCCGTGCGCTACGCTCGAACATATCGTGCTTAACGACGCAGCCTCAGCAAATGCGCCTCAGGCTCTCTGCCGTTATCGTTCGATGCATATATAATCGTTTACAGTGTTTTAAACGGCTACTGGTTTAAAGATCATTTGAATTGCATTCCTGTTTTAAAGTATGCTGAATGGTCTCCCGCAGGAGCTCTATGCAGCCGCACGGTTTCAGTGAGTGTGCATCGAGGCAGCCGGGAGGCTAGCGCGATAGCGAGCGCCGAGTGTAGGCGCGAGCGGACCCAGCGCGCGGCCAAGATCAGCGATGCTGAAACCGATTGCGCTGCAGCGACGAGGACTTAAGACCATGAAGCATGCTTAAAACGGATAGTGATTATAATTTGCAAGCGAGAACTCCTTCGTTTTTCACATATCCGATCCGATTTTCTTTCACATTTGAAAAAACGCTGTGGCTATTGAATTTCATCGCCTGCAGCAGTTTTTATCAACGCCTTATGTCCGTTATGTATTCTCTTTCAAAACAGAAAAACCGCCGTAGCATTGAAATACAATGCATAAAGCGGTTTTATCAACACATTTTGACCTTTTAGCCGAAATAGGAAATTCGGGATATCAGTTGTCCAGGAATTCGTGCATCGGATCCACATATTCCAGATTCACATTGTATTCGTTCCAGTGCTGCATCATTACATAGCAGAGCAGAAGAATTACTACCGAAACCAGTATCGCGGCGAAGCCTGCCTCCTTGGAAACTATGGCTCCTATGCCACCGCCGAGTCCGAATACAAAAATGATCCCAAAGTAGAAGCGGGCAGCCTTCAGACGCTTGGGGTCCCTGTCCAGGAAGTAATTCGTAAGGGCGTCCATGCCGCTCCTGAGATTGCCTATGCACATGGTGCTGGCGTAGGCAAACCCATGTATCTTTCTGAAACCCTGTACCTGCATGGCGCAGGAGAAGCTCACAAGAAGGTTTGCCAGCATGTTCAGCTGCTCGGGCAGGAATGCGACTATAACCAGTATTGCTATCTCTATGCCAAGCACCATCTGTCTCCAGTGTATGTTGTTGGACTCGCGCATCTTTTTGTGGATGAGCTCCGCGGCGCAGATACCAAGGGCATAGGCCAGGACAGGGAACAGATATCGCAGTCCCATCCGCCACTCGCCCTCCATAAGGTACATGCTGGTCTGAACTATGTTTCCTGTCTGAGCGTTGGCGAAGACTCTGTTCCTTGTTATAAAGGTGTAGGCGTCCTGAAAGCCTCCGCTGAAGGCCAGAAAAGCATTTAATATGAAGCTGTCAGACATCTGATTTTCATTCATAGCAAGTCCATATTATATCAAAAAAAGATAGATGTGCAAGCCACATCTATCTTTTTGTCTTAGCAATTATTTATTGCAGTGATTTCGACTCGCGATATCGCAGTCGCGCTATCTTGCAGGAGCTTTCAGGGCTTCCTGATAGATAGCATTAAGATCCTGCATCATCTGCGGGATATCGATCATCTGCGGGCAGGCCTGTGCGCAGGCTCCGCAGCCTATGCAGTCCTCAGGTCTGTGGCCGTCAGGCTCGTGGTCCAGAACTCTCTTGGCAGCAAATCCGGAGCCATTGTATACGCATTCGTTGTAGACAGCGATCATCTTCGGAATGTTGATCTGCATCGGGCAGTAGGTGGTGCAGTAGCGGCAGACGGTGCAGGGCAGGGTCTTCTCCTTGAGCATCTCATCAGCGATGCTAAGCAGCACTTCCTTTTCGTTCTCGCTTAAGGGCTTGCATTCCTCGTAGATCTTTACATTTTCGATCAGCTGATCCATGTTTGACATGCCGGAAAGAGTCATGCATACAGAAGGAATGCCCTGCAGGAAGCGGAAGCACCATTCAGGCATGGTGGCTTCAGGCTTGAGCTCCTTCAGTCTGGCTTCGTATTTTTCGTCCAGTTTTGCAAGCTTTCCGCCTCTTACGGGCTCCATTACCCATACCGGCAGACCATAGCTTTCGATCATTTCCACCTTGGCCTTGGCATTCTGCAGCTTCCAGTCCAGCCAGTTCAGCTGTATCTGGCAGAATTCGAGAATATCTCCGTACTTGTCCAGGACCTTTTTCAGAAGGTCGTGCTGGCCGTGGCAGGAGAAGCCGAGATGACGGATGCGTCCGGCCTTTACTTCGGAAGCGAAATACTCCCAGACCTCCTTATCCTTCAGGTAGAAGTCCTGGTTGTTTTCATTGATGTTGTGCATCAGATAAAAATCAAAATATTCAACGCCGCACTTTTCCAGCTGCTTTTCGAATATCTCCTTGGCGCTGCTCATGTTGGCAGAATCATAGCCGGGGAACTTGCTGGAAAGATAAAAGCTTTCTCTGGGGTGCTTTGCCAGCGCTTTGCCGATAGCGATCTCGGAATTGCCCTTGTGATACATCCAGGCGGTATCAAAGTAGTTGATCCCGTGCTCAAGAGCGTAAGTCACCATCTTATCTACAGTATCCTGGTCGATCTGCCCCGGGTCCTCATTCAGAACGGGCAGTCTCATGCAGCCCAGCCCCAGCGCAGAGAGCTTCAGCTCCTTAAAATCCTTGTAATACATAACTACCTCCTTGCAGTTTCATGCGGCCTTCAGGCCGCCAGCATCGGTTCTCACAGTTATGATAACACAAAAAGAATTCAATTGCATTGAAAAAAGAATTCACAAAAGGACCACTTAATTAACTGCACTGTTAGTGCTATACTTTAGTAAAGAAAACTGACCGGCAGAGGGACTTATGAAAAGAAAAAACATTGTAAGGACTATTGTCATCGGTGCAGCGGCGGTAGGCGCCGCAGGCGCTGCGTTAAGCGAATATGCATATAAAAAGGCTTTTTACTGCAAGCCGCGCAAAGAGGGGAGCGATCCCGACTACTACATGCTGACAGGTGAACAGTACGATAAATACAGGGAGCAGAACATAGAGCAGGTGGCAAGGCTCAAAGCCAGACCATTCAAAGAGGTATGGATAACAAGCTTTGACGGACTTAAGCTTTACGGAAGGTGGTATCATCAGAGCGATGACGCGCCAACAGCCATACTAATGCACGGCTGGCACGGCACGGCCATAAGAGACTTCATGGGCGGAGCTAATGAACTGCTGGACATGGGCTTTAACATACTGCTTCCGGACCAGAGGGGTCACATGAACAGCGAAGGCGAAAGCCTCACCTTCGGCATCTACGAGCGCTACGACTGCCGCGACTGGGCCTGGTACGTTTACGAAAAGCTTCAGGCCGCGGTCCCTGCAGAAGACGGACGTTTCGAAAAGCCGGGGCTTTATCTGTATGGAATTTCCATGGGAGCTGCAACAGTGCTGATGGCCAGCAGTCTTAAGCTGCCTCCCAATACCAGAGGCATAGTGGCTGACTGCCCGTATTCGTCTCCCGCGGAGATAATCAGAAAAGTTGCGCAGGACATGAATATCCCGGGGGAGGCTGCAGTGCCCATCGCAAAAGCCGGAGCAAAGCTAAGAGCCGGCTTCGATCTGGAGGCGACCACGGCTGCGGCGGAGGTGGCAAAGACCGATCTACCCATACTTATAGTCCACGGGGATGATGACCGTTTCGTTCCCTGCGAGATGAGCGAAGAAATAGCAAAGGCTGCTAAAAACTGCCGGCGGGAGGTCTTCCCCGGCGCCGGCCACGGCATCTGCTACAGAGTGGACCGGGACCGCTATGTTAAGCTTATAAAAGAATTTACTGAAGCAACGCTGTAACGATAAAGGAGAACGAATATGAATAAAGAACAATACCAGGAACTGCTTAAGATCCTCAGGTCGGAGCTTAAGCCTGCTCTCGGATGCACCGGACCCATAGGTGTATGCTACAGCGCAGCTCAGGCATATGACGCGGTGCGGGGAGGAAAGATTGAAAGGATAGTGGCAAAGCTGGACTGGGGCTTCGGCACCAAGATCGATGATGTGGCTTTCCCCGGGACCCAGATGCTGGGTGCTGAGATGGCCATCGCCATGGGCGCTGTCTGCGGAGATCCTTCTCTTGGTCTTGAGCTGCTTCGCAATGTCACTCCCGAAAAGGAACTGGAGGCCCGCAAGGTGGCTGAGCTCGTGGAGCTTCAGCCGGACTGGAATGCAGATAAGCTGGGCTTCAGCGCAGATGTGACCGTGTACACAGACATCGGAGTCGGCCGCGCTGTGGTTCTTGAACGCAGCGATGGTCTTGTGCTTAAGGAGCGGGACGGAAAGGTGCTGGAGAAGTACGAAGCTGATCCCAGCGCTCAGGAAGCCAAGTCTCCCATGCTGAAGTACAGCATAAAAGATATGTTTGAATTCGCCAGGGAGGCGGATACCTCGGATCTTGAGATCATAAAAACTGCCATCGCATATAATATGCTGCTGGCAGAGACCACCATAAAGAATAATCTTGGCGCAGGCATCGGAACTGCCCTGTTCAATCAGGCAGATGCAGGCAGGATCACCCGTGCTAAAGCTTATGCTGCTGCCGGATGCGAAGCGCGCATGTCGGGTATCAATTCACCGGCCATGTCATGCGGCAACAAGGGCAATGTTGGCATAGCGGCATCCCTGCCTCTGGTCAGCCTGGCAAGGGATCTTAAGCTGCCGGAAGAGAAGCTGCTTCGCGCAATCGCATGCAGCTATCTGACAGCCATCGCAATGATACACCGCATCGGCAAGTCTCCTGCAGTATGCGCCTGCGAGATCGCAGCCTGCCTAGGCGTTGCTTCCGGCGCTGTGCTGCTTCAGGGCGGAACGGCGGAGCAGGCAGACAATGCCATACAGATCGTCATCCCCAGCATGTTCGGGGTAGTCTGCGACGGCGCCAAGCTTGCCTGCGCGCTGCGCATTTCCTCCGGCACAGGTGTGGCTCTGGAGGCTGCGGATCTGGCTCTGGCAGGGGTAAGGATAGCCAGCAATCAGGGCGTCCTTGGCCACAACGCGGACGAATCCATAGATCTTATCGGCCATTCCGCACTGTTTGGCATGGTGGACAGCGACCGCGAGCTGGGCAGACAGCTCTATGCAAAGCGTAAGATCTTTCCCCTTGAGAGCTTCGAGGAAAGGCAGAAACACTAGAAATAACAGGAGGCAGCATGCATGCTCACAAGCACCCAGGTGTTTTGCTATGAGAGTTTTATTCTGCAGATCGGAGGCGTAATATGGCAGAACAGTTTTTGACATTGATGGCGGATCTGGACGATAGTTCACAAGAAATCATGTCAGCATGGTATAAAAGCCTGCAGGATGCGGGATTCAGGGGGACCCAGACTCCGGATCTGCCGTTTCATATCAGCCTGGGATCTTTCCCCTTAGAGAAGGAACAGGAAGCTTTAGAGCTTACTGCAAAAATAGCCGGGGAGTTTTCACCGATCCCGGTGCATATCAGCCATATCGGTATTTTTGCTCCCGGAAAGGTACTGTTCGGAAGCCCGGAGAGAAACGCCGAATTGGATCTGCTTCACAGTGCCTGCGATATCTATCCGGATCAGCAGCGCAGCTGGACTCCACATGTAACGATGCTGATCGATGAACCGGAAATTATCTGCAAAGCGCTGCCGGTATTTTTAAGATCCTTTCATCCGTTTGCCGGACAGGTGATAAGGCTTCATTTATGCGCATTCTGGCCGACAAGGGAAATACTGTCTGTCGGGTTGAGCAGAGACAGATAACTTCCTGATTGTGGTATGTGCAAAACAAAAAGCTCCAACAGCTAAAGCTGTCGGAGCTTTTATGGTGCAGGTAAAAGGACACGGTGGAGTGCAGCCGCTCAAGCTTCGCCTCCGGCTCGCTTTCGCGGGCACTCCTCGCACGGGACCTTCCGCTGCTTCGGCTTCGCTGACGCTTGCCGATCGCAGGGATAGGTCTCCGTCGAACCTGAAGGTTCTCGTCCACCATATACAAAATAAAAACCCAGACAGCTGTAGCCATCTGGGTTTTTATGGTGCAGGTAAAAGGACTCGAACCTTCATGAAATTGCTTTCATACGGACCTGAACCGTACGCGTCTGCCAATTCCGCCATACCTGCATGAACAAGCAAGAAATATAATACAGCAAGGTCCTTTTATTTGCAAGTACTTTTTGAGGCTTTTTTCGAAAAAATGCTGGCATTATTTTCTCTTTATGCTATACTAAATGCTGCGACCGCACAGTCCGGTCAATTCCGAAAAAAAGGAGTATCATCATGGCAGATTATCAGAGCACAAGCATCAATTCTGAGATTATAGAAACCGTAATCGGCGCCCAGACAAAGTTCAAAGGCAATGTCAAGACCGATAAACCCATCAGGATCGACGGCTATTTCGAGGGCGAGATCGAATCCACCGATCTTGTCATCATCACCAAGACCGGCAGCTTCATCGGCAACATCTCCTGCAGGGAAATGCAGCTTTACGGAAACTGCAGGGGCACCGCAGTGTGCAGCCAGCTCACCAACATCCGCGCTGAAGCTGTGTTTGAGGGAGATCTCACCACAAAGAACCTGATCACTGTGGAGACCTCAATACTGGACGGCACCTGCAAAATGCTCAGTCTCAGAGGATAGGGCTCATTCTGAAATCCATTCCGGCAGCTTTTTGCTGCCGGTTTTTTATTTGCAACTGCTCATCGGCGATTCAGCGCGCTGAATCGCTCTTGAAAATCCTTGCGTTTGGGGTAAAATAATAAGTGAATCAAAACCCCCTTGTTTTTGCAGAAAGGAAGTATCTATCATGGCAAAAATGGAAGTTGGAATGAAATTCATAGATTTTGATTTTCTTACACCCTGGAACGGCGTAAAGAAATTCAGCGAGCTCGCCGAAGGAAGCAAGACTGTTGTTAAGTTCCTGCGCTATTATGGCTGCAGAAACTGCCAGATTGACATCATGGAAACAGAAGAAGAGTGCTGGAAGCTGATCAACGAGGGCGTAAAGCTCTTCATAGTGCTGCAGAGCGCTCCCGAGACCATCCACGAAGCTTACGGTGATGATCGTCCTCCCTTTGTATACATTCTCGACCCCGAGATGAAGCTCTACAAGGAGCTGGAGATCGGCGACAAGCAGGAAGTTACCGATGAGAAACTGCTGGCCAAGGGCGCCGCAAGAAAGCAGAAGATGGCAGATCTGAATCTTGTCCACGGCAAGTACGAGGGCAACGAGCAGCAGGCTCCCGCCACCTTCGTCCTCGATAAGGACATGACTGTCAGATATGCAAAATACGGCCTTGTAAGCTACGACACGCCCACAACTGATGAGCTCGTAGAAATTGTCAAGAGCTTCTAGAAAACGCGTCAGAAAGGCTGCCAGAGGCCTTAGAATCGATTTCAGACAGGACCCGGGACTTCCCGGGTCTTTTTTTATGCATAAACAGAGCATTGTGATTTTCGCAGTTGAAGAGTTCCCGCAAAAGATATAAAATATCTACATTTCCATCATAATTAAAATCTGATAAGACCATAGTGGATTTATAAATATCATGAGGAATTTGCTTTCTTAAAATTGCATTATCAAATT
>JAFRWH010000183.1 GCA_017438085.1 Bacillota bacterium | reverse complement strand
GCCATGGCATATACGTTGAGCATCTTGGATGCGAGCAGCTTGCCCTGGGGTATAGGCATCGAGAGCAGCAGCTCGTTGTCTTTTGCCTTGTAGATGTTGCTGTAGGTAACGAATACGCTGCCGAACAAGCCGATCAGAAGGCCGAAGCCGCCCATCATGGCCATGTACAGCCAGCTTCCCGGAGGTATGACCTCTCCGATCATAAGCGAGTAGCTGAAGAACGCTGCTCCAAGCGATATGAATACGAAGACGAAGAGTATCGCAATGGCTATTACTCCGCCCGTGCTGCGCTTCCTGCCTCTTCTGCGGTCCATGGTGATGTTCACCAGAAGGGCCGAAATGTCCTTTTTAATCAGTGCCTTAAGCATGGTCTACCTCCCGAAAAGGCCCTTCCTGCCGCCAAGAAGCTGCGCTCCGCTCTGATTTGAGCCGCGTCCGAAAAGGCCTCTGCCTCCGCCAAAGCCTCCGCCGTTTTGGGAGTGGTCTTCGGGGATGATGTCCGGTTCTTCGGCAAGCTCCAGGAAGACGTCTTCGAGGGAATCGTCGCCTTTGACCTCTTCCATGGTGCCCTGCTTTATAAGCTTGCCGCCTTTGATGATGGCGACCTTGTCGCAGTGCTTTTCAGCGACTTCCAGCACGTGGGTGGAGAAGAAGATGGCGCCGCCCCGGTCGCAGATCTGGCGCATGATCTCCTTGAGCAGGTGGCTTGCGACAGGATCCAGTCCTACGAAGGGTTCGTCCATGATGACCAGCTTCGGGTCGTGGATGAGGGCGGAGATTATGGCAAGCTTTTGCTTCATGCCGTGGCTGTAGCTTTGGATGGGCATGGCCAGGCTCTTTTCAAGATCGAAGGCGCTTGCGTACTCGTGTATGCGCTTTGCGCGAAGGTCAGAGGTCACGCCGAAGATGTCAGCTATGAAGTTCAGGTACTTGATACCGGTCATGAACTCGTAAAGGTCCGGGTTGTCCGGTATGTAGGCGAACTGCTGCTTGCATGCAAGGGGCTCTGTCAGGATGGAGTGTCCGTTGATAAAGATATCTCCGCTGTCGAACTTGAGTATGCCTGTGACGGACTTGAGCGTGGTGGTCTTGCCTGCGCCGTTGTGGCCTATAAAACCGTAGATCTCGCCGGGCTGGATGTGGAGGGAAAGGTCGTCGACTGCGACTTTTTCTCCGAAGGTCTTGGTAAGGTGTTCGATTCTAAGCATATTTGTTACTCTCCTTTTATAGAGTATATTGTATCGGTGTTATGTGACATCGCAGTGACAGGCTGCTAGATCTCTATATCGAGCGGCTTGTCTATTTCTTCGCCGACGTATTTGCCGTTCTTTTTGCGCTGCCTGACGCATTCGGACAGAAGGTATTCTATCTGTCCGTTGACCGAGCGGAAATCGTCCTCGGCCCAGGCTGCGATATCATTATACAGTTTTTCCGACAGCCTCAGTGGGACTTGTTTCTTCTCTGCCATTGCTTTTTCCTTGAATTTCTAAGTGTTTGCGGGTGCAACTGTTGTTTAGTTGCTTCAATACAGGCTGCCGGAGTTGACTACCGGCTGAGCGTCCTTGTTCCCGCAGAGCACTACGAGGAGGTTGGATACCATGGCGGCCTTGCGCTCTTCGTCCAGCTGTACTGTGTTCTTTTCGGAGAGGCGCTCAAGGGCCATCTCTACCATGCCTACGGCGCCGTCGACTATCATCTTGCGGGCGTCGATTATGGCGCTTGCCTGCTGGCGCTGCAGCATTACAGCCGCGATCTCAGGAGCGTAAGCCAGGTAGGTGATGCGGGCTTCGATGATCTCTATGCCTGCGACATCGACTCTGGACTGGATCTCGTCTTTGATGCGGTTTGCGACAAGCTCGGAGCTTCCGCGAAGGCTGCCTTCGTCAGCTATGCCGTCGCCTGTGGTGTCCACGTTGGGCGCCACGTCGTAGGGGTAGATGCGGACGATGTTGCGCACTGCCGAATCGCACTGCAGCGAGAGGTATTCCTTGTAGTTGTCTACGTTGAAGACGGCCTTGGTGGTGTCCACGACACGCCACATTACAGCTATACCGATCTCTACCGGGTTGCCCAGGGCATCGTTGATCTTCTGGCGCGAGTTGTTAAGGGTCATGACCTTAAGGGAGATCTT
>JAFRWH010000013.1 GCA_017438085.1 Bacillota bacterium | reverse complement strand
CTTCACCGGCATACTGGATCTTGCCATCATGTACTTCGCGGTGGACGTGTACGGAATGAACGGCACCCTCTGGAAGATGATCTCCAATGTGATCGTGATCATACTCAACTATCTGTTCAGCAAGCTTCTGGTGTTCAGAAAGCCGAAGGCCGAAGCAGAGGATGATCCGCTGACAAGGAGCCTGCCGGAAACAGTTGAAGCTGATGAACCATCTGAGGAAATACCGGAAGCCAGTATAGAAAAGGCTGATGAATAATATGACTGAAACACTCAACTGCAAACAGAATATACTGCACAGGATAGCGATATTCATGTTCAGCGTCTGGTGCTTTTTCCTGGCATGGCGGAACATGCTGCGGCTTTTTGTGGAGCCGCCCCTGTGGTACATCAGCCTCGCAGCAGGCGCCGCTGCGGTCCTGAGCATAGCCTTCAGCTTCCTGGCGGCAGCGCCACTGTCAAAGCTTAAGGGATGGCAGATAGTTATGCTGCTCTTTGCCTTTTCCCTGATGCTGAAGCTTTTAGTAGTTTTCACATTTGCCCCGGCTGAATACTCAGATTTTCAGACCTTCCGGGCCGGCGCTGCCCTCACCGCAAAAAGGGACATGTTCTTTATAACCAGCCTGCCCTACTACAGCATCTGGGCTTACCAGTTCGGCTTCGAATGGCTCATATCCCTTATATTCAGGCTTTTCGGCCGGTGGGATCCTGTCTTCGGACTGGTGGTGAACAGTTTTTTTGCAGCCGGGTGCACCCCTGCGCTCTACGGTGCAGTCAAAGAGATCCGGGACAAAAAGACCGGCATCTGCGCAGCGCTGATCTTCACGCTGCTGCCCATAACCACCAACCTTTCGGCAGTCTTCACGAACCAGCACCTGTCACTGTTTTTCATACTGCTGGGTCTGTGGATACTGCTTAAGCGCCCCGACTGGCTGGGAGGACTGCTCTCGGGCTTCTGCCTTGCAATAGCAAAGGTGGCAAGGGCGGATGTAATAGTCTATATTGCAGCCATTGCGGTAGCCATCATACTGCTGAAGCGGAGCAGGAAAGCCTTCCTCGCCCTGGTCTGCTGCATCGCTGCCTATTTTGCTGTCTTCAAAGCGGTGGAGATCATTGTCGCGCCCCTTCAGCCATTCGGCCTGGGGAACAACTTTCCCCTCTACAAGTTTGCCGTTGGTCTGGACGAGACCAGCTCCGGCCGCTATTCAGTCCGCATGCAGAACGAGATCTTCAATAACGAAGCCTATCTGGCAGACCACGCCCTGCGGGATGAAGAAACCATGAAGCTCATAAAAGAAGAGCTGTCCATCGGCCCCATAAGGCTCATCAAGCTTTTCCTGGCCAAAATAGATATACAGTGGACCAATGTCTACCATTCCTATGAGATGCTCCATGACATAGTCCAGCAGCAGACTGTAAGCACCCCCATCGGCAGCGTCAGCAGCAAAGTGGTCGCCCGGACTGTAATGCAGTGGGACAGCTTTTCCCGCATGCTGCTCTTTGCAGCTGCCGGCCTGTCCGGTTTTGCGATGGGTACGAAGAGGAAAATGCATCTGGGCAGCAGCGTGCTGATCCTGGCCTTCATGGCCTTCAGTGCCATAGCCCTGGTGGTGGAAGTTCAGTACAGATACACCTATTTCGTCTTCCCCGCAGTATGCCTTGCCGCCGCAATGCTGCCCCGCATCCTGTTTGAGGAAGAGCCCAAAGAAGACTGAAACGATGATAACAAGAACCGTTCCAAATGTCACAGAGGAGGAACAAAACATGTCTACGAAAACCGTCCCCAATGATGCAGGAAAGCCCATCCTTTGGATGGTCATACCCTGCTACAACGAAGAAGCGGTGCTTCCTGTCACAGCGCCGATGTTCAGGGAAGAACTGGAGCTGCTCATAAACAGCGGCAGGATCAGCGGAAAAAGCAGGATACTTTTCGTCAATGACGGTTCAAAGGACGAGACATGGAACATCATCAGCAGGCTCGCCTCTGATGACGAACATTTCATAGGGATATCCCAGAGCAGGAACAGAGGCCATCAGAACGCCGTGCTGGCAGGCATGATGGAAGCCCGGGAACACTGCGATATGATCATCTCCATAGACTGCGACGGTCAGGACGACATCAGCGCCATGACCGAGATGGTCGACAAGTATCTGGAAGGCGCAGAAGTTGTTTACGGCGTCCGCAGCAGCAGAGAGACCGACACTTTCTTCAAGCGCTTTACCGCGGAGTCCTTCTACAAGCTGCTGAATGCCATGGGTGCTGAGGTGGTCTTCAACCATGCGGATTACCGCCTGGTAAGCAGCCTGGTGCTGGACAGCTTTGCGGATTTCGGAGAGGTGAATCTGTTCCTCAGGGGCATGTTCCCACTGGTGGGATATAAAAGCGATACTGTATACTACAAGCGCAGCGAGCGGCTGGCAGGAGAGAGCCACTATCCGCTGAGCAAGATGCTGCATCTGGCTTTCGACGGCATAACAAGCCTTTCCGTAAAACCCATCAGAATAATCACCGGGATCGGTATTTTTGTGGGAGCGCTGGGCTTTGCGGGCATAATCTGGGCTATAGTCATGGCTCTTCTGCACAGGACCGTAGCGGGCTGGGCTTCCCTGGTCTGCATAGTCTGCCTGCTTAGCGGTATACAGCTGTTCGCCCTGGGCGTCATAGGAGAATATATCGGAAAGATCTACATGGAATCAAAGCACAGGCCCCGCTATATCATCAGCGAAAGGACCTGGGAAAAGACCGAAAGAAAATACAAAGGCTAACGAGTCCTGCAGAATTGCCGGACATAACGACACATCAAAAGAACTTTGCAGAAAGGAATCTCTGCAAAGCTCTTTTTTATTTTCTGCTCTTTAAAAGCGTCCGGCTTCGTGATAAAATTATTCGGTTTTTAATTTACATCAAGGAGAAGATCATGTTAGAGATAAAAAATCTGAGTTTCGCCCCGGAGGGAGACAAACAGATACTTAAAAACATCAGCCTGACTATCCCCGATGGCAAACTGGTGGTTCTGACCGGTCCCAACGGCGGCGGCAAGACCACACTTGCAAAAATGATAGCAGGCATTAACATGCCCACATCGGGCCAGCTTATCCTGGACGGCGTGGACATCACGGAAAAAGATCCCACTGAGCGCGCGAAGCTGGGCATAGGCTATGCTTTCCAGCAGCCGGTGCGTTTCAAGGGCTTCACGGTGAGGGATATCCTGAATCTGGCCAATGGTTCAGCGCTGACCGAAGACCAGCTGGATGAGGTACTGCTGAAGGTGGGGCTGGATCCCAAAGCCTACAAGGACAGGGATGTGGACACCAAGCTTTCCGGCGGCGAGATCAAGCGGATAGAGATCGCAGGTGTGCTGCTCAGAAAATCCAAGCTGACAGTATTCGACGAGCCCGAGGCAGGCATAGACCTGTGGAGCTTCAACAGCCTGATAAATGTATTTGAGGAGCTGAGGGAAGCCCGGGAAGTGACTCTCGTAATAATCTCGCATCAGGAGCGCATACTGAACATCGCTGACGAAATAATGCTGATCCAGGACGGAAGACTGGGAATGCGCGGGTCCAGGGATATCATGTATCCCCTGATCTGCGGAGAAGGCTGCGATACCTGCCCCGCCATGGAGGAAGGAGACTGCTATGGAAAAGACAATTAAAGAAGAACTGTCTGTGGCCAGCTCTGCGGCCGATATGGCAGCTAAAATATTCGGAGGCGAGGCTCAGCCCACAGCAATGGCCCAGGCCGCAAGAGTCCTGAAGGGCGCTCCGGAGGAGAACATTCAGCCCGAGACTGAAGCAGAAGCAGCAAAGCCTGTATTTGAAGAGACTCCCGTGAATGTGGACGAGGTCACAGCCAAGCTTCTGGAGACTGTAGCTAACTTTAACGGCACCGGATTTTGCGGAGCCTTCAACATCCGCTCCAACGGCAAGAGCCTGGGACGCCAGTCCACGGAGCACATCCACATCGACACCAAGACAGACAATCCCGGACTCGACATACACATCGCTCCGGACACCAAGGGAGAGGAAGTCTACATCCCCGCATGTGTAACCAAGGCAGGCTATGACGATCTGGTCTACAACGACTTTTTCGTGGGCAGAAACGCGGATGTGGTCATAGTAGCGGGCTGCGGCATCCACACCGAGACCGGCGAACCCGCCCGCCACAACGGCATACACCGCTTCTTCCTGGAGGAAGGCGCCAGGGTGCTGTATGTTGAAAAACACGTAGGCACAGGCAGCAAGGGTCCGAAGAAGGTGATCGATCCCCAGACTGAGTGCTTCCTTAAGGACAGAGCCTATCTTGAGATGGACACCAGCCAGCTTGGCGGCGTAAGCTCGTCCGTGCGCAAGACAAAAGCCACACTGGACGGCAAGTCCACGCTGGTCATAAAAGAAAGACTGCTGACCGATGACGATGAGACCGCCGAGACCTTCTTTGAAGTGGAACTCAACGGCGAGGGCAGCTCGGTCAATCTTATGAGCCGTTCTGTAGCCAGAGGCAATTCCCACCAGGCATACCAGTCAAACATCATCGGAAACACCGTGTGTTACGGCCATTCCGAGTGCGACGCGATCCTTGCCGAAAACGGAAAGGTCGACGCATCTCCGAAGCTCTCTGCCAACAGCGAGGATGCTCAGCTCATACATGAAGCCGCCATCGGCAAGATTGCAGGCGAACAGATAATGAAGCTGAGGACTCTTGGACTTACAGAAGAAGAGGCTGAGGCGGCCATAATCAACGGCTTCTTGAAATAGCCGGCAGAAAACTGAATAATCGCACAATAAAAGGCTTGATCGTTTATCGCCAATAAACGGCCAAGCCTTTTTATGCGTTTTGAGATCTCTTATTCAGCCTGCTTATAAGCCGGTTGACCGGCATCATTATCAGCTCCAGCAATGCCCCGCAAAGGAAACAGATAAGAACGAATAATGCCATGGACGGAAACTCCTGCCCTCCGGTCAGAGACGAAAGAAAAGGAAGCGCATATATCCAGCATCTCATTATGAGCATGTGACAGATATAGCAGCTGAAAGCAGCCTGTGTGAGAAAGCCCGGTACAGCAGGAAGATGAGCCCGTCCCCACTCATCTGCGAAGGAGATGACTGCAAAAAGCCCCATTGCGGAGACGAATATAAGATCCGTGCGTTTGTGGGGGAACAGGAAGATGCAGAGCCCCATAAGCACAAGACATGCAGATGCCATCAAGCTCCATCCCGGAGCATTCAGTCTCAGCTTTTCCGCAGCCATTGAACAGAAGACTCCAAAGCCCATGTCCGCGAACGCCCTGAGAAGTCCGCCTCTTAAAACGACGCTTCCCACAGCGAGCTGATCCATGTGCACATCAAGCGTCCTGTAGTGAACAAAGAAAAAGCTGTAGCATAAAAGAGACAGAATAAAGATCAGATACACAGCGCTACGCTCCGCCTTGAGCAGCTTCCCTATATCAAGCAGCAGACAGAGAGCGAAGCCGGCTATCAGCATGGCGGAAAGATACCAGATGGGCGAGTTCACCAGCTGGGAAGGCACCACCATCTGAACAAGAAACAGCTCGCCCAGAGACACTCTGAGCTTTTCCAGCGCAAAGCCTAAAGCCTCATTAAACCCGGTCCAGCCGCCATCGGGCCTTCCGGAATAAAGATCCAGACAGAGCAGCCCCATTCTGACAACAAAAGCGTAGCAGAAAAAACGTATATATCTGATGAATGTATAGTCCAGCGCATTTTTATAGCGTCCGCTTCTGAAGGATCTGTATAAAAGATAGCCGGCAAGTATAAAGTAAAACTCTGCTGCCAGATAGCCGCCCTCGAAGATGCGGCGCGTTTTAGGGAAATATATGCTTTCAAAGTGGACCAGCGGAACGAGCACAGCAAAAAACAGCCGGCACATATCCATGGCGCTGTTTCTTCTGCTTATTCTGTTTTTATCTTTTAGTGCGCTGTTCATGACGCTATTCTAACACAGCCGGAAGTATTTTCAAAGACAGCCCCGATCTGCTTTGTCAAGAGCCTTTCTCAAAGAAAATCTGAGAGGAACAGAACGGTATCGTAAAATTTAATCGATAAGTCTCTTGACATCCCCATTTCTTATGTTCCCGATGCATAAATCAGATACTATTAATGCGTATTTTTCCATTTTTGAACCCCCGTTTTTCTCGGTTCAAATACTGAAAAAAGAAAAATATTTTTATTTTTTCCACTGTGGAAAAATATCAAAAAATGCCCGGATGCTGATGTTTTAAAGGGATTTACATAATCCTGCGGAAAAAGGGGTCCTGTCTGTGGAAAACTTTGCTGTTGACAATTGCACATAGTCGTGAAAGCCCTTTGTTTTCAGGCATTCCGGGGCTTTTAACTTTTCCACAATCAGCTGTGGATTTTCCGGTGAATAAGCTCCGAAACAGGAGTGCAAAACTGCCGGAAAAGCTTAAAATATCCCATGTGGACAAGCTGTGGAAAACTTTTCTCAGATACGCTGTCAGCTGCCTTATTCCCGTTTTTTGAAAATAAAAAATTATTCGCGAACAAAAGATTTTCCACCCCGATCAGCGACTGGAAAAAGCATATAAAAATAATCGCCCCGGAGTAAGCTCCGGAGCGTCCCAGCTATTCAATTATTGTATAACACATCCTCAGACAGCGTTGAAGCGATTCCGTATCAATCATTCGGAAGCTCAACAGGATCTCCCAGACCATTGCCGAATACCTGCACATAATAGGTCATACCCTCGGCGTCTACATATGCACCTATTCCGATGCAGGTATAGCCCTTCTCGAGTATATTGCTCTTGTGGCCGGGGGATCCCATCCAGCCCACCATTACATGGTATCCGTTCAGATGTCCGGCAGCGATGTTTTCACCGCACATCCAGGTACTGTACCGTGCCGAAGGCTCAATAGCTGTATCACAGCTGCTGCCGTCGGGCCTGGTATGAGAGAATAGTTCCTCCAGTTCTCTGGATCTTATAAAAGCAGCCTTCTGAAGAGCCTCGCTTATGAAAAGCGGCTTAAGGCCTTCTTCCGCGCGGGCTGCATTGGTCCCCTCGAGGATCTGCTTTATGCACTCAAGCTCAAACTCCGAATTCTGCGAGAAAAGTCCATCAGCCACCGGCGCTTCACTTACCGCCGGAGCTTCACTTACCGTCGGCTCCTCGCTTACCGGGGGTTCTTCACTTACCGGCGGCAGCTCTTCCTGCTTTGCAGGAGTCTTTATAACGGATTCGCCTGCATCTATGCGCTCAACAAGATCGGAATACCTGCAGTAGACCGCAGCCGCCTGCGCCCTGTTCATCTTGTTATCGCCCTTAAAGGAACCATCGGAGAACCCGCTGATGAGGCCGAGATCGTAGCACAAAGCCACGCTGTTTCGGTATTCGTACTTCAGAGTTGCCCCGTCCTTGATACTTCCTGCTATGGCATCTACATCGAACAGGCTCACGTCTGTGCGGCCGAAGACAAGCAGCAGATTTATCAGCAGTCTGGCCATATCGTAGCGGGGCATGGGAGAATCCAGCTGTTCGCGGCTCATGCCTTCATCTATCAGCCCCAGCTTCTCCGCAGCATATCCTGCCGCCAGCACCCAGTCATTGGGATAAGCCGCCTCGCCCTCCTGCAGCATCTCGGGATAAGCCGCCCGAATCATTATAGTTGCAAAGGCTGCATATGAAAGGGGCGAGTCCGGACGGAAGTTGCGTATACCGGTCTCGGGATTCACGCTGCCCTCGATCACGTGCTCCTGGTAAGCCCGCTCTATTTCGGATATTGCCCAGTGATCCGCAGACACATCTCCGAATATTCCATTATCTGCAGCAGAAATGGGTACAG
>JAFRWH010000182.1 GCA_017438085.1 Bacillota bacterium | reverse complement strand
CAGCAGAGCCGGTCTGAATGAGATCGAATTCGTTGAGACCAATTTCCTCGACTGCATACTGGCTGCGCTGCAGACCAATAACTGCATATCAGTCCTGCCGCCCTTTGTCAGAAAAGTGCTTCCCCCCGGCGTAATAATGAAGGATGTGCTGACCACGCCCATGAGAGAGCCCTTTGTAGCCTGCTACAGCCCGGAATCGATGAATCCGGGTACTAAGGTATTCATGGATATCTGCAAGAGCATCAACTACGACGAATAAAACAAAAAAGAAATGATCCGGGTCCGAAAAAGACCCGGATCTTCTGTTTTTGTTATACGCTCATTCGATTGCCGTTCCGCAGCCGAAAGCTCCGTTGACGAGACAGATGCCGGCGGCAAATTCCGCGGCAGCATCAAGAGATGCCTGCATATCGCCTGTCTTTACATAGTTGAGCTCGAAGGCTGAAGCAAAGGA
The DNA here is from genome assembly GCA_017438085.1 of Bacillota bacterium. The sequence goes on along the minus strand of JAFRWH010000182.1, from coordinate 1,539 downwards.
ATCTCCTGCACCCAGCGTATCCACAGGCTCGATCATTCTTGGCCACTGCACATAGTTCACACCCTCGCAAACGGCAGCTACAGCATCATCGCCTCTTGTGGCTATTACTATTTTCGGGCCAAGCTCTGCGATGGTATGGCACATGAACTGCGCCAATCCGTACTCTATATCAGAACAGGAAAGAAATACTATATCTGCGTAGGGGCAGACCTGCTCCCTGTACTCTTCATCCTCCCAGCGGTCGGAAATATCAAAGGAGATCAGCGGGACTCTGCTTCCCTTTGCGGCTTCGTCCTTAAGGTATGCCGCAAGCTTTGGCAGTTCCTGCTCCATTCCGCTGTAAAGGCTGGTATGCAGAATGCTGAAGCCCTTTATGTACTCCAGGTCTTCATCATCCAGCACCAGGGGATGCTCCGCCCTGACCTTCATGCCGTTTGCCCAGAGGAATATCCTCTCGCCATGAACGATATTCACCTTGGAACTGGTAGTCTCGCCTTCGTAAAGCTTTGCATGACTGCGGTCCACGCCCTTCTCATCCAGTATCTTCTTCAGGAACTCGCCTTCCCGGTCGTTTCCGATCACGCCCATGTAGGCGCTCTCTGCACCCTGCATCCTCCAGTATACGGAAGCATTCAGAGCAGTTCCGCCGGGATACATGATTCCCTGATTCAGATACTTGTCGCAGACGCAGTCTCCTATAGCAATAAGTTTCATCTGTCACCTCTAAGCAGGGGCCTCAAGGGCCCCTTCAGTTTACTTAAGATATTTGTTCATCCAGCCGATTATCTCTTCAAGACGGCGTACTCTGTGCTTGGGTTTGCCGCTTCTTGAAAGCTCGTGGCACTCGCCGTGGAAGAGGCAGAGCCTGGAATCCACGCCGTGGAACTTCAGAGCTGTGAACATCTGAATGCCTTCACTCATCCAGCAGCGGTAGTCCTGGTCGGAGTTGATGAACAGAGTAGGAGTCTTGGCCTTGTCCGCATACTTCAGCGGGGAAGCCTCCCACAGATTTTCAACATTGTTCCAGGGTGTGCCCTGGATCTGGTTTGCATTGAAGTAGTAGCCGATATCGGTCACACCGAACTTAGATACCCAGTTGGAAATGCTGCGCTGGGATGCTGCAGCCTTGAATCTGTCGGTATGTCCGATGATCCAGTTGGTCATATAGCCGCCGTAGCTGCCGCCGGTGACGCCCAGTCTGCTCCTGTCGATGTCGGGATAATCCTTCAGCACCGCATCTGTAAAGTTCATGATGTCCTGATAATCTATGGTGCCGTATTTGCCTCTCAGATCTGCAAACTCTGCGCCTCTGCCATCGCCTCCTCTGGGGTTGCAGTAGAAGACGAAGTATCCATCGTTAGCCATGCACTGATATTCGTGGTACAGAGCTCCGCCGTATGCGCCTCTGGGGCCGCCGTGGATCTGCAGTATGCCGGGGTACTTCTTTCCCGGCTCATAGCCTACAGGCTTCATGCAGAAACCTTCGATGACGACACCGTCAAAATCATAGACAAGATGCTCGGGCTTTACGACGCTCTT
>JAFRWH010000181.1 GCA_017438085.1 Bacillota bacterium | reverse complement strand
TGCCAAAGAGAACTAGGAATAGATGACGATAAAATTAACGTAAACGGAAGCGGTATTTCCCTCGGACACCCCGTTGGAGCGACAGGTTCAAGACTTGTTATTACTCTTATGTATGAACTTAAAAGAAGAGGCGGGAAATATGGACTTGCCACTCTTTGCGCAGGCGGCGGAATGGGAACTGCTATAGTAATCGAAATGCTGTAATACTAATCAATTATAGGAGGTTTATGCTTTATGAATTTACAGTTTTTTGCTGTTATCGCGGCTGCAATAGGTTTAATTGTGGCTCTTTGCCTTGCAAGCTGGATAAAGAAGGCGAATGTCGGAACACAAAGAATGGCCGAAATCTCCGGCTTCATCAGAGAGGGAGCATTCGCATTCCTTAAGAGAGAATATAAGACCATGATCGTGGTCATAATAGTCCTTGCGGTGATAATTGCCGTTGCTATCAGCCCCAAGACTGCAGTTCTGTATGTCTGCGGAGCTCTGCTCTCAGTTCTGGCCGGATTTTTCGGAATGAACGTTGCAACTTTAGGTAATGTCAGGACTGCAGCAGCAGCAAAGGATTCCGGCATGAACAAAGCGCTGAAGATCGCTTTCAGATCAGGATCTGTTATGGGTCTTTGTGTTTCAGGCCTCGGACTCCTCGGGCTAGGCGTAGTAATGTGCGTTCTTGATCTTACTACTGTCTCCGAAAGTGTGACCGGCTTCGGACTCGGAGCATCATCGATGGCTCTGTTCGGCCGTGTGGGCGGAGGTATCTATACCAAGGCTGCTGACGTTGGCGCTGACCTTGTAGGCAAAGTTGAAGCAGGCATCCCTGAAGACGATCCCCGTAACCCCGCAGTTATCGCCGACAACGTTGGTGACAACGTAGGCGACGTTGCAGGTATGGGTTCAGACCTTTTCGAGTCATATGTAGGCTCCATCATTTCAGCGGTGACACTTGCAGCCGTAGCAGTAGCAAATGCGGACAGCTCCGCAACATTCAGTGTTGCTACTGCAGCAGTTTTCCCGCTGCTGATCTCCGCAGTAGGGATCATAGCCTCGATAATAGGGATACTCCTTGTCAGGGGTAAAGATGGCAGCAATCCCGCAGCAGCGCTTAATCTTGGCACATATATCAGCGGCATCATCGTTATAGTAGCTGTGATAATATTATCTAAGCAGATGCTTGGAAGCTTCTCATACGCATGGGCCATCATCGCCGGCCTTGTATGCGGCATCGCGATAGGCAAGATAACTGAAGTATACACCTCCGGTGACTACAAGCACGTAAAGAAGATCGCAGAGCAGTCCCAGACAGGAGCTGCCACCACGATCATCTCCGGACTGGGCGTGGGAATGCTTTCCACATTATGGCCCATCATCTTCATCTCTGTAGCTGTATTCGTAGCTTACAGATTCGCAGGCGTATATGGAATCGCACTCGCTGCAGTCGGAATGCTTTCCACAACAGGCATGACCGTTGCAGTTGACGCATACGGTCCCGTATCCGACAACGCAGGCGGAATCGCAGAGATGTCCGAACTTCCCGAGGAAGTACGTGAGATCACCGACAAGCTTGACGCAGTAGGAAACACCACAGCTGCCATCGGCAAAGGATTCGCCATCGGATCCGCAGCCCTTACAGCTCTCGCACTTCTGGTATCATACTCCGCAGTATCCCAGATCTCAGCCATCGATCTCCTTGATCCTATCGCTGTTATCGGACTGTTCATCGGAGCAATGCTTCCTTTCCTGTTCTCAGCTCTTACAATGAACTCAGTAGGAAAGGCTGCTAACCAGATGATCGAAGAAGTAAGACGTCAGTTCAGAGCAGACGCAGGCATCATGGCCGGAACTTCCAAGCCCGACTATGCAAGATGCGTAGACATCTCCACCAAAGCTGCTCTCCACGAAATGATCCTTCCCGCAGTACTCGCTATCGTGGCACCTCTTGCCGTAGGTATCTTCCTCGGCGCAGAGGCCCTGGGCGGCATGCTGGCAGGAGCCATCGCTGCAGGCGTACTGCTTGCCATCATGATGGCCAACGCAGGCGGCGCATGGGACAACGCTAAGAAGTACGTAGAAGAAGGACACTTCGGCGGCAAGGGTTCCCCCACACACGCTGCAGCAGTTATCGGAGACACCGTAGGCGATCCCTTCAAGGATACCTCCGGTCCTTCCATCAACATCCTGATCAAGCTCATGACCATCGTTGCAGTAGTATTCGCACCTCT
>JAFRWH010000180.1 GCA_017438085.1 Bacillota bacterium | reverse complement strand
CATGCCGGAGGAGGAAACAAACCTGAGGAATCCCAGGGTCTGCATGTCCGACACACCGGATAAGACCTGCCACGCCTGCGGTCACGACGCTCACACCGCCATGCTGCTGGGCGCTGCCAGGATCCTGGCAGCCCATAAGAAGGACCTTAAGGGCATCATATACATCTGCTTCGAATCCGGAGAAGAGATGGGCGCAGGCTACGGCCCCATGATGGCAGGCCTCTCCAAGTATCACATCGATACCTTCTGGGCCATCCACGTGCTCAACTACATCCCCGCAGGACAGATCTGCGTACAGCCCGGCCCCAGAATGGCAGGAGCTGCAGGCGTTGACATCACCTTCATCGGCAAGGGCGGCCACGGCTCAAGACCTGACCTCTCCGTCAACCCCGTATACTGCGCAGCAAACTTCATGAACAACCTGGCAGTTGCCTTCGCAAACCAGATCGACGCCAACGAGACCGTTACCCTGGGCATCACCTCCATCATCGGAGGCGGCATCGCAAACATCATCCCCGACACCGCAAGAGTGCTGGGCTCCATGCGCTTCTTCAGCCAGAAGGAAGGCGCCAAGGCCTCCGAGATACTCAAGGAGGTTGCTCTCGACACCGCAAAATACAACAAGTGCACCGTACAGTTCAGCGCCTACGTCGATCGTGTCGGCACACCGATGATCAACGACAAATACTATTCCGACATCATTACTGAAAGACTGACCGAGGTACTGGGCGCGGATGCAGTGGTGCAGAGCGAGCCCTGGTACGCTTCCGAATCCTTCAGCATGTATCTGAAGCAGTGGCCCGGTGTTATGGGACATCTCGGAATCAGAAACGAAGAGCTGGGCTCAGGCGCAGAGCACCACAATTCCAAATTCGACATCGATGAGAGCGTTCTCAGGATCGGAGCTATTTCCACCATCGAATACGTTCTGGGCGTCATCGAAAACGGCGTAAAGCCGCAGGCCTAGGGTCATCCCAAAAGGAGGGCTCCTGATGGAGGGCCAAAACCAAACAGCTAGTAAAGCGTATGCTTTTTAATACAGGGAAGGAGGTAAAAAGCAAAAGTTTTATCAGGAGAGAGATCTCTGAATCGAAATTATAGGTAGTTTTTATTCCATAAAGGAGGATGTTTTATGGAAACAATCAAACAGTTGAACCCAACATTATGGGTGTTTGCAGCGTTCCTGATCGCCTGGGTAGTTGTTCAGGCTGCAATGTTCGTAAGACTGGCTCTTGATTTCAACAAGAAAAACAATCTGCTTACCAAGCAGGAGATCAACGACTGTGTTAAGATCGGATCCACTTCCGTTATCGGACCCGCTATCAACGCCATCGCTATCTGCCTTTCCATGGTAGGACTTGTAGGAAGCGCTGACACCTTCATGCGCTGCGGCGTTATCGGCGCACCTATGCAGGAAATGTTCCTTGCACAGCAGGCTTCCGCAGTTGCAGGCGTACAGTTCGGTACTGCGGAATTCACCCCCAGCATCATGACATTCGTACTGTGGATGCAGGTTTGGGGAACCATCCCCTTCTTCATTCACCTGCTGATCTCCATCAAGCCCCTTGATCTGGCTGCAAATGCAGGTCAAAAGGGAAGCAAGAAGGTTGGCGGCCCCAACTTCATGCAGTTCATGGGTATGGCTGCTCCCATGGCTCTGATGCCCTACTTCATGGTAGGCTACCTCAGGACCAAGGGCCAGAGAGAATGTCTTATCGTATCTCTGATTGCCGGAATAATACTCAATGTAGTTCAGAAGAAGACCGGAAGCAAGTTCCTTGCCAACTTCTCCATGATCATCTGCATGATCATCGGTATGATCGTCGGCGAGATTGCTTTCAACGCATAAGGAGGACATCATGGCAGACAATAAAGAAATCAAAACTGGTGCAATGACTCCAGAAGAAGATTATCTGGCAAACTTTATGCCGTCCGTGCATAAGATCGGCCACTTCACCATCATCGTAGCGTTCTTCCTCAGTATCGCTCCCTTCATATATCTCTATTACATCAAGGGTTACAACGATGTACCGTTCTCCATGCTGTTCGCAGGCGTTGCTGCTGTAGCACCCATGCTTATCGGCGGCTGGATCTCCGAGCCTCTTACCTACTGGCCCATCCTCGGCTCCGCAGGTATCTACATGTCCTACCTTGCAGGTAACGTAATGGCTATGAGATTCCCTGTAGCTACTGCTGTACAGAAGAATGCAAACACAGACATTTCCACACCCAAGGGCCAGGTAGCCACCATCATCGGTATCGCAACCTCCATCGTAATAAACCTCGTGATCCTGTTCATCACAGTACTCGTAGGCGGCGCCATCCTGAACGCTATGCCTCCCAAGGTACTCCACTCCTTCAACTACTGCATCGTAGGTATGATCGGATCCATGGTACTGATGAGATTCTCCATGGGCAAGGGCACACTCGTTCAGAATTTCCTGGATGCTGTTCCCTACATGTGCTGCGGTATTTTCGCTTACATTCTTGTAAACTTCCTGGTAAAGGGCATCACCATGTACGGCGCTCTTATCGGTGTAGGTCTTGCGGTTCTTATCGCATACTTCAAGTACAAGAAGGCAAGAGCTGAATGGGAAGCTGCTAACCCCGACGCATAATCAGGAGGACATATCAAATGAAATATGTAAATCAGCTTGATTATCCGCATCTTCTCTACAAGACCGGACTTAAGCTGGACTACGATTACTACCTTGCAAACAAGGAAAGGATCGACGCATCCAACTTCGGACCGCTGAAGTTTGAGCCGGGCATGAAGCCCCTTGCAAATCCTCAGACCACAGTGGCTCCCGCAGGCTGCGGACTCTGCTGCGCAGTAATGGCAGCGGATCAGCTGACCCCCAACTCCACCTTCACTCTTGAGGATGCTTTGGATCTTTCCTATGATTCCCATGCAAACGAAGGCATTGGAACTGAATATGATCCCTTTGCTCCTGCATTTGCAGAGAAGATGGGCTATGAGTTCAAGGGCACCAACAGCCTTGAAGAGCTGGATGCATGGCTTGCCACCGGCGGCGTTGCCGTTGCAAAGGCAGGCGGCGACCGCAAGGACGGCCACATCGGCGTATTCACCCATGGCTGGCACTATATCCTTGTATTCGCAAAGAACGCGGACGGCAAATATGCCATCCTCGATCCTTCCCAGACTCCTACCAAGTATGATGAGCCTGGACGCAAGGAACTCGTTGAGAAAGGCGATCTGATCGTCGACGGTCACATTCTTTATGCTACAGGCGAGATCCTGGCAGAAGAAGTTAAGCTCTTCGATCCGGGCTTCTACATGTTCAGAAGAAAGTAGTCATTTTTGACCGCGCAAAAGCCGGGAGAGTTGATATTCTCCCGGCTTTTTCAAAAATCGAATGAAAGCCTGCACTGCAGGCATCACATAAAATGCAAATAAATATAGTTCAACATAAATAAGGAGGAATT
>JAFRWH010000179.1 GCA_017438085.1 Bacillota bacterium | reverse complement strand
TGAAGACGAGAAGGAGCTGATGCGCACAGCCAGCCTCATGAACGATAAAGTAATGAAGAGGGTCAGAGGCGTATTCAGAGATGGAATTACAGAGAAAGAAGCCTCAAGAACCATTTCACAGATGTTCGCAGAGGAAGGCTTCGACCATCCCGGCTGGGTAATAGTTGCCTTCCAGGAAAATGCCGCAAATCCCCACCATCATCCCGGAGAAAGAGCGCTTAAAGAAGGAGACATCATTCTGGTCGACATGGGCTCCGCCTACAGGGGCTATCAGTCAGACATGACCAGGACTTTCTTCTGGAAGAGCTGCAGCGAATATCAGAGAAAGATCTACGATCTGGTGCTCAGAGCAAATCTTGCAGGCGAAGCCGCTGTAAAGCCTGGCGCCCGCTGCTGCGATGTGGATGCAGCCGCTAGAGATCTAATCTCCGAAGCCGGCTACGGTCCCCGCTTCCTACACCGCCTTGGCCACTACATAGGCCTTGAGGTCCACGATCCCGGCGACATAATCTTCGGCAACGAGGACCCCGTCGAACCCGGCATGTGCTTCTCCTGCGAGCCCGGAGTATATCTGGAAGGCGAGTTCGGAGTCCGCATAGAAGACCTTATCTGCGTTAAGGAAGACGGCACCGCAGAGGTTCTCAATTACGACAGCAAGGAGCTGGAGATCCTCGGACTGTAAAGACAATAAAGTAAAAATCCCTTGATCTCTCAAGGGATTTTTTAGTGGAGCTGTTACCCAGATTTGAACTGGGGACCTCATCCTTACCAAGGATGCGCTCTACCGACTGAGCTATAACAGCATATGGAGTTTTGCGACTATTTGATTATAGTCGTAAGGCCCATGCTTGTCAACAGTTATTTTCGCGTCAAATGCTTATTTTTTCAGGTATGCGGAGCCACCCAAATCAGCCGGATCTAGCTTCCCTGGCGGAAGCGGAGGGTAAAGCGCAGACCATTCATCACCTGCGTCCCCACATAAAGCGGCTCACCCTTCTGGTCGTAAGCAGTGCTTCGTATCATTATCAGCGGCGTGTCCTTGGATACCTTGAGCAGCTTTGCTTCATCTGCTCTTGCATAGCAGAGGGCGATCTCCTTATCGGAACGGCTGATGCTGATGCCATGGTGCTCCTTAAGAAATGCAAACAGTGAGCTGTTATTGAAATTGTGATCCAGCAGGAAGCTGTATTCCGGATTAAAATAGTTTTTCTCTATGACCACCGGATTATCATCCGCAAAACGAAGGCGCGACAAAAGCACACCCTGACTGGGATACTCCAGCTCCAGAGCTGCAGCCGTTTTTTTGTCGAGATCGACCATCTTGGACTCGAGCAGCCTGGCTCCCGGCTTCATCCCCTGATTCCTGCAGGATTCAGTAAAACTCATAAGGGAACTGCTGTCCCGCACGAACTGGGTGTCCCGCACAAAGGTGCCCCGTCCCTGCTGCTTGTCAAGCAGTCCTTTTTTGCTCAGCTCGATAACTGCGCGGCGCACTGTAATTATGCTTACACCGTAATCTCTGACGAGCTCCTCCTCTGTGGGGATGCGTTCCCCCGGCTTAAGAGCTCCGGAGGTGATCTTCTGCTCCAGATCCTCCTCGATCTGTACATATAAAGGTTTTGCAGATGCCTTGTTTATCATATATGTGCTCCTTACCTGATCATATGAAAAGAGTACATTATTGCTGTAATTAAAATTCATTATATATCTTTCTGTGATTTATTTCAATCAGGTTTTATCGTAACAAAAAACTGTGAGGGGCGACGTTCTGCCGCCCCTTCGTTTCTAGTATTCGTACTTCCACATATAATTGCGGTCGTCCATGGATCTTCCGCGGACTTCTGCGATCTGCTCAACAAAGAGACGTTCGATAGGCCAGATGACCACGGGTTCGAAGTATTCTGCGATGGAAGGATCAGCCTCCTTATAGAGCTGAGATTCAGCGGCATCGATGATGGTATAGCGGCCTGCAAAACGCTCAAAGAAACGCTTTACTCTTTCATCCAGAGCTCTGGACTTTCCGTTGGTTTCGAGCAGGACAAAGGCCAGCTCCTTTGTGGTGGTCTCGAAGGGACCGTGGAAATAGTCACCGGAAGGAAGCATAACCGCATGCTTGGTCTGCATCTCATTCAGATGGCAGTAAGCCATGCTGTAAGCTGTACCTTCGAGCGGGCCATTGCCAAGAATGTAGAAGATGCTGTCGCCGGCAAATTCCTTTCCGAAGGCAGCGGCTCTTTCGAACCAGTTCTTCTTGTCAGCTTCAACGATAGCATTGACCTTGTCGAAGAGAGCGATGGTCTTGTCATAACCATCCCAGCCCTCAAACTGATTGAGTATTTCAGCTGCGATGCGTACGCTTGTGGAAGTGGAATTAGTTGCAATTCCGCCGCCATTGTAGAGTATTACACAGGATGCAGCCTTTGCCATATCGGTCTCGGGACCGCCGGTGAGAGCGATGGTGTAAGCTCCCGCAGCTTCGGCAGTACGCATTGCCTCAATGGTTTCAGCAGTGCCCTTCAGGGTGCAGGCGATAACTATGCAGCAGTCGTCCAGAGTCTTGGGCGTATCGTGAACGAAGAGATTGCTGTTGTACTTGCCTACTGAGAGGCGCTTTGTTTCTGTAGCAAGCATGTACTTTCCTGCAGCCAGAGCAGCTTCAGAACCGCCGCAGGCTACAAAATACACGGCTTTCAGACTTTTGCCCTTTGCTTCAAGATCTGCCCTGAAGCCGGCTATAACAGCATGGACATCCCGTCCGACGTATTTTTCTTTCATCGTGATTTCCTCCAATTATTTATGTAACAAGTCTTTTGTACGGCTTGCCTTCCCCGAAGGCCCCGTACACCAGACAGGTCTTTGCGGAAAATGCAGCAGCTCTCTTTAAAGCAAATTTTATATGATCCGGAGAAGCATTCAGTCCCCTCAGCAGCTCTATCATGAAGGCTGCTGCAAAGGAGTCTCCTGCCCCAAGGGTATCCACCGGTTCCACATAGTCCGGAGCCTGATAGTAGAAATCTTTTCCGTCCCAGAGCATTGCGCCTTTACCGCCCATGGTAGCAACAGCCATTCTGACTCCGGCTTCCGTCATTCTGACACATACAGACTTAAGTTCCTCTTCGGGGGCATCTCCTCCGGAAAAGAAAGCAAAATCTATATAGGGCAGCACGGCGGAAAGCTTAGCTTCCTGATTCCACTGCCCGGAAAAATCATAGGATATGGGCACTCCGGTGGTTCTGAGCACCGGCAGCTGATCATCCAGAAAACTGTTATTTGAGGTGTGGATCAGATCAAAACCTTTAATATATTCCAGATCCTCTTCGGAAAAGCGCAGCGGATGGACACGGAGCACACCGCCCCGGTTGCTGCCCAAAAACACTCTGTCGCCATCCACATGAGTCACCATGGCATAACCGTTGGTGCCCTCTTCATATCTGCAGTGGCTTATATCAAGCTCCAGCTTTTTAGCTGTGGCGATGACGTGCTCTGCCACCTCATCGCTGCCGAATACGCCTATATATGCGGCTTCCTCACCCAGCTTTTTTGCATAGACAGCCACATTCAGGGCCTGTCCGCCGGGGTACATTATTTTCTGATGATCATATTTGTCGCAGACATTGTCTCCGATTCCAAGGATTCTCATTTATTCTCCTCGTAAAGCCAGCAGGCTATCTGATGGCCGTTCTCCAGTTCCACAGTCGGCGGGAAACTCTGCCGGCAGCGCTCCGTTGCGTAGGGACAGCGGTTTGCAAACCTGCAGCCCTCAGGCATCTCCGTAAGCCCCGGGACCGAGCCCTCAATGGTGAACAGCTCTTCACTGTCCTGATCAGACCTGGGAATAGACTTAAGAAGGCCTTTAGTATATGGATGCATGGGATTTCTGAACAGTTCTTTTACTGCGGCATATTCAACCACACGACCCGCATACATTACCAGTACAAAGTCGGACATCTCTGCGATGACGCCCATATCGTGGGTGATCATCATTATCGCGGTACCG
>JAFRWH010000178.1 GCA_017438085.1 Bacillota bacterium | reverse complement strand
CGGCTGTAGGCGCGAGCGGACCCAGCGCGCGGCCGAGATCAGCGAAGCTGAAATCGATTGCGCTGCAGCGACGAGGACCATAGACCATGAAGCATATTTAAAACGGATACAGAAGCTGATATGCAGGTGAGATCCATATGTGACAACTGTAACCATCCATGTTGTCACATCAATCTAATCCTTCCGGGAGCAGGCATCTTAGGGAAGTTACAACACCTTTTGACATACCTTGTTTTTGCATACAAAATAGAAAAACCGCCGCGGCCATTGGCTTTCAATGTCTGCAGCGGTTTTTATCAACGCTTTTGTCCTATATAATTGTTGCAGTTATTAAAGCATCTAGTCCTCAACCAGTCTGTTGCTTGCCAGATCGACTCTGGAATAGTAGATCAGAAGGATGACACCGGCCATGAACCAGCCTGCGGGATATGCGTAGGTAACAGGCAGAATGTTTCCGGGGAAGAGGTGAGTCAGCACGAACAGGTAAAGCTGTCTGAAGGCTACGCCGCCGCCCAGCATGGCAAACATGGGTACCTTGGCATGTCCTGCGCCTCTTAAGGCCGCAGAGAAGGTCTGGTATGTGGCCAGCAGGAAGTATACGGGAACGATGTGCCTCAGGAAATAGGTACCCATCTCAACGATAGCAGGATTGCTGTTGAAGAAGCGGGTCAGCACCGGAGCTGTCGCAAATACTATAACACCTGCAACTATGCAGAAACCGTAATTCATGAGGTTTGAGATCAATATGCTGCGTTTAGCCCTGTCGAGCTGTCCCTTGCCCAGATTCTGTCCCACGAAGGTGGAGAGAGCTGTGGTTATGGATTGTATAGGCAGCTGGATTATCTGCGCTACCTTATTGTAAGCCGTCCACCCGCCCATCACCGTGCCGCCGAAGGCGTTGATATAGCTCTGCACGAACAGATTGGAGAAGGATGTGATGCACATCTGTATGGCTGCAGGGATACCCACATTGATGATTTTTTTCATCATGTCGGTATGTATGCGGAGCTTTTTAAGGCTGAGCTTTATGGGTCCGTTCTCGGTAAAGAGTATCCAGAGCACTATTATGCAGGAGATGAACTGAGCTATGGAAGTTGCGATAGCAACGCCCAGCACGCCCCAGTTGAACTTGATAACGAAGAGCAGGTCCAGGATGATGTTGACGATGCAGGATACCACCATGATGTAGAATGGCCTCGAGCTGTCGCCCACGGCTCTGAGTACGCCGGCGCCGATGTTGTAGATGACCGGCGGGATCATCAGCGCGTACAGCAGGAACAGGTAGGTGTGAGCATCCTTATAGATATCTGCGGGGACCTTCATGAGTTTCAGAATTCCCGGCAGCAGCGTAACACCCATGACGCTCAGAATGGCGCCAAGGATGGCTGACATGAGCATTGCGGTGTGGACTGCATCGTTGACCCTGTCGTACTGATGGGCTCCGTAATACTGGGAAATGACAATGCCTGCGCCGCCGCCGAGGCCCATGGCGAAGGCTATCATCATATTGAGTGCAGGGCCCACGTTTCCGACTGCGGAGAATGCCGCATCGGAGGCGTAGTTGCCCACGACCCCGGTATCCACGGTAGTGTAGAGCATCTGGAACAGGTTGCCCACCAGCAGGGGTATGGCAAAGCTTATGAGATGCCTGGTGATGCTGCCCTCCGTCATATCGACATCTTTGCTTTTCTTCCTTTTTTCGGGTTCTGACATAAAAACCTCAGATTCTGCAAAATCTTGCTAAATATATGGAAATTATTTTATTAACATGTTAATATATGGAAGACGGACTCGATAGACAAAATGTGGGTCCGTATTTTTTGCGCGATTTTTATTCTGTCCCTTGCGGCGATAGCCCGCGGAGATATCAGAGACAGAAGCATATCCGACATGTGGATAATTATATGCCTGTTGAGCGGAATTTCAATGCTTTTCTGCAGCGAAGCGTCATATTTTATTGATGACGATCTTTCGCTTATTTATCAGTCCTTCGGAAGCCTTCCCCCTGAGTTCTGGAACAGGCTTTGGACCTGCCTTCTGCAGGGCTTTAAAGGCTCCCTGGTGATATGGGCAGTCTGGCTGCTGCTGGCTCTTGGCTCTGCCGCTTTGGGGCAGGCGGTCCCTTTCGGCATGGGTGATGCAAGGCTTATGGCAGTTCTTTCCCTATGTCTGGGAGCTGATGCAGCCCTGTATATCTTCTGCCTGGCCAGCCTGCTCTGCGGACTGTGCTGCGCCCTGCTGCTGGTGCTTAAAAAGATAAAAAGAAAGGGCCGGATTGCCTTCGGCCCTTTCATTAGTCTTGCGACTGTTATTTACTTGTTGTCTTCTTCCCACATGTGCTTTACGAGTCTGAGCATATTGCAGGTGTAACCCCACTCATTGTCGTAGTATGCCACGAACTTGAAGAAGCGGTCGTTCAGTTCGATTCCCTGACGGGCATCGAATGCGCAGGGCTGCGGGCAGCCGATGAAGTCGGAAGTAACGACTTCGTCATCCACATATTCGATAACTTCCTTCAGAGGACCTTCAGCTGCTTCCTTCATCTTCTGGCAGATATCCTTGTAGCTGGTGGGAGTCTTCAGCATCAGGTTCACGTCGATGATGGATACGTCGACGGTGGGAACTCTGTATGCGATACCGGTCAGCTTGCCTGCAACTTCAGGGATTACCAGGCCTACAGCCTTTGCAGCACCGGTGGTGGTGGGAATCATGTTGCCAAACACTGCACGGCCTGTTCTCCAGTCCTTAAGTGACTTGGCGTCGACTACCTTCTGTTTTGCGGTTGCCGCGTGAATGGTGCTCATGAGGCCCATTTCGATGCCATAATTGTCCTGAATTACCTTGCACAGGGGTGCCAGGCAGTTGGTGGTGCAGCTTGCTGCGGAAACCACCTGCATGTCGGACTTATATTCCTTTTCGTTTACGCCGTAAACGAAAGTGGGAGTGATCTTATCCTTTGCGGGAGCGGAAATTACCATTTTCTTAGCTCCGGCCGCAATGTGCTCCATACCCTTTTCCGTAGTGGTATATGCGCCTGTACAGTCGATGATGTATTCAGCCCCGCATTCCTTCCATGGAATCTTGGTTGCATCGCTTTCGCCAAACACAGGGATCTTCTTTCCGTTGAAAATGATGCCATCCTCGTACTTCTCCACGGTGCCCTTGAAGCGGCCGAAGGTGGTATCGTACTTGATCATGTACACCATGTAATCCAGATCTCTGCTTCTCCAGTTGATGCCTGCGATCTCGTAGGGCTCGCCCATCTCTGCCATGCAGAGCATTGCAACTTTTGCGATACGGCCGAAGCCACTGATGCCTATTTTAACTGACATTTTCTTGCCTCCTTTATACTAAAAATGATAAGAAAGATTCCTGTATCTATCTTATCATCTTCAAATGGCTTTATCCATAATAAAAAGTGATTTATGCTATTTCAAATTAGGATACTTGCGTATTGCAAAATCATTTAATACGACTGTTTGAACAAAAATGGATCAGAAAACAACAAAAGCATAATTTATGGTTTTGCCCCTTTCCGAAAATTTGGTCTCGTATTCGGTCATGGCCAGCTCATCCTTCCATTCGGAGTTGTGAAGATCCCTTGTGACCCTTCTTACATCCAGCCCGCAGGCTTCAAACTCCTCCAGTGACCATTCAAAGAGATCGTCGTTATCTGTCTTAAAGCACAGAAATCCGCCGGGCTTTACGAACTGCCTGTACTGCTCGAGAAAGCCTCTGTGTGTGAGACGCCGCTTTTCGTTTCTTGCCTTTGGCCAGGGATCGCTGAAATTAAGATAGATGCCGTCCAGCTCCCCTGCTTCGAAACAGGGCCGCTCCTTAAGATGATAGGCAGGTATTACCCGAAGGTTGGTGAGCTCAAGCTCTGCTATCTTCTGAAGTATGCGGGGATAGATCTTGCCGCCGCCCTCGCAGGCCAGATAGTTGTTTTCGGGATGCTTAAGAGCCTCTTCGCTTATGAACTTTCCCTTGCCGGAGCCTATCTCAAGGTAAAGGGGCTTTTGTTCATCAAAAAGAGAAGCCCAGCGCCCCTTCAGGCTCTCAGGCTCTGATACCAGCCACTGCCGGCCTTCTTCTATGATAAGTTCTTTGTTTTTAACTGGTCTGTGTCTCATGGTCTATATCAGCGGCAGTCTGCGCAGCAGTATCATTACTGCAATATAAGTGATGAAAAGCACTGCGGCGAAAAGGTCGCGCTTTCCGTATTTAAGGGCATGGAGCCTGGTCCTGCCCTCTCCGCCTCTGTAGCAGCGGGCTTCCATTGCCATGGCAAGGTCTGCTGCGATCCTGAAGGCGCTCACAAACAGGGGAACAAGAAGAGGAACAAGGCTTTTTGCCCTGTCAACAAGCTTTCCGGTCTCGAAATTTGCGCCTCTTGCGGTCTGTGCCTTCATGATCTTGTCGGTCTCATCCAGCAGCGTGGGTATGAAGCGCAGAGCTATGCCCATCATCATAGCCAGCTCGTGGGGTGATACCTTAAAGACCTTAAGGAAGCCCAGCAGGTTCTCCAGACCGTCGGTAAGCTCTATGGGCTTGGTGGTCAGGGTCAGAAGGGAGGAGCCGAAGATCAGCAGTATAAGCCTTATGGCCATGAATCCACCGCGGTGTATGCTCTCGTGGCTCAGGTGAAATATGCCCCACTCCCAGATCATGTGCTCGCCTGCGCTCATGAACATGTTGATGATCAGGGTGAAGATTATCAGGAACATTACGGGTCTAAGGCCTCTGGTGACGAATCTTAATGGCACCTTGGATATCTTTATGACGCACAGCAAACACAGCCCTGCAAACAAAAGCCCTACAAAGCTTTTTGCTATGAACAGGGAGATCAGAAAGCCGAAGGTCCCCAGCACCTTGGTCCTCGAATCAAGGCTGTGGACAGGCGATTCCGCCGGATAATATTGTCCCAGTGTGATGTCTGTTAATGCCATTACGTTAATTCTGTGCTGAACCCACGACACTCAGGACCGCGCTCTCGCCCTGCGCCAAACAGGACAGAGGTCTTTTGGCTTGGGCTGGCGCTAGCAACGGTCCTTCGCCGCCGCTGGTTCAGCTGATAATATTGTCTGTGTAAAGTAGATATGATTTCAAACCAGCAGTGACTTTGCTATTTCATCTGCTGCGGCTTCTGCTGTCAGAGCAAGGCCGAGGCCACTGAATCTGCTGTCTTTTTCAGCCAGGCGGCGCACAAAGCTTGCGGACGGGGGAGGCAGTATGCCGGAGCGGGCCATAAGATCCTCATCTCCGAAGACTTCTGCCGGGGTTCCCATCTTCAGCAGCTCGCCGTGGGAGAGCAGCAGCACCTTGTCCGAGAACTCCGTAACATCTGCCATGTTATGAGAGATCATTACGATGGAGAGCTTAGGGTCTTTTCGGAGGGCCATAATCATGTCGAGTATCTCGTCGTGGCCTTGCGGGTCAAGACCTGCGGTGGGCTCGTCCAGTATCAGAAGCTCAGGCTCCATGGCCAGCACGCCTGCTATCGCCACACGCCTTTTCTGGCCTCCTGAAAGCTCAAACGGAGATCTTTGACCAAATATGTCAGGATCTATGGAAACGAGGCTCAGAGCCCCCCTGGAGCGCCTCAGAGCGTCCTCCTCGGAGCACCCGAGGTTCTTGGGACCAAACATGACGTCCTTTATTACAGTCTCCTCGAAAAGCTGGTACTCCGGATACTGGAAGACCAGCCCTATGCGGTGGCGCAGCGCCATTGCCTCGTCGGTCTTTTCGTTGATGTCCTTTCCATCCACCAGCACCTTGCCGCTGTCCGGCTTCAGAAGCCCGTTCAGATGCTGGGCAAGAGTGGACTTGCCGCAGCCTGTGGAGCCTATGAAGGAGACGAACTCGCCTTCCTCTATAGTAAAACTCACATCCTTGATGGCAGCCGTTTCGAAGGCCAGACCCTTGCCATAGGTGTGATAAAGATGCTCTGCACTTACGCGCATGGTCCCTCCTTTCTGCCATCAGCATATGCCGAAAGCGCAAGGATCAGATCGTCCTCGTTCAGGATATCCTTCGGCAGTTCTATGCCCCTGCTTCTCAAAAGATCCGCTAGCTCTATGGCAAAGGGCAGCACCAGCTTCATCTCCTTCAGTCTGTCCTCCTGAGCGAAGATCTGAAGCGGAGTGCCTTCCATGGCCAGCTGACCGTCCTTTAATACCACTATGCGGTCGGCTCTTGCAGCCTCCTCCATGAAGTGGGTTATGAGAACTATAGTCTTGCCGCTCCTGTGGAGCTGATCGATGACATCTATTATTTCCGCGCGGCCGGAGGGGTCCAGCATGGCGGTGGGTTCATCGAATATCATGCAGGGGGACTGCATGGCAAGAACGCCTGCTATGGCCACTCTCTGCTTCTGTCCTCCGGACAGCTGATGAGGACCCTTCCTTCGGTTTTCGTACATATTTACAGCCTTCAGGGACTCATCGACGCGGCGGCGTATCTCCGCCGGATCCACGCCCAGATTCTCCGGACCGAAGGCCACATCGTCCTCCACCACGGAGCTGACCAGCTGGTTGTCGGGATTCTGGAACACCATGCCCACCTGGGAGCGTATCTTCCAGATCAGGTCTTCATCTCCTGTATCCATGTCCGCAACATGAACAGAGCCTTCCTCAGGTATGAGCAAGGCGTTAAGGCATTTTGCGAAGGTGGATTTACCGGAGCCGTTGGGGCCGACTATGGCGACGAATTCGCCCTCCTTAATATCCATGTTGAGATCCTTAAGAGTGGGCTGCGCTTCGGCGGAATCGTCCTCCGCAGGGTATGAAAATGTGAGATTTCTGACTTCTATGATGTTTTCCATACGGAAAGGTATTTTATCATTCGACTGGCCTTATGTAAAGAGACCAAACTGCTGGAAAGTGACAAGGCCAGATCAGTGCCTGTAAGGATCTCTGTCTCTGGGATATCCGGGCTGGCGTTTCTCTGTTTCGTGGACCTTCTTTTCGAAATCGTCCATCTCCTCCACCATGGAGTCCTCCTCGGACAGATCCAGACTATTGCGGTCTATGCCGGGCTTTTCAATGAACTCAACTTTGCGCAGCCAAAGCATCATCAGCACGGAACCGGCCAGCACCAGCAGCCTCAGCACCAGATAAAGCAGGGTATTCAGAAGCTGAGCCCGCATGCCGCCATAGATTATATTATATACTATGATTGCAACAAAGCCTGCGAATGCGCTTACCGCAGCCAGAAGGAAACGGGCGGGTATGGTGGCAAAGCTGCCGTTATACTGGTGATAGCGCAGAGGCTCGTTATAGAAGAGTCCCTTCCCTGCCGCCCAGAGGGCCATAGCAGTGCCGAACACTTCGGGCACATAGGTTATGACCATGGTCCTGGTGCCTTCTCCGGAGAATTTAAAGAAACCGCTCACAAAGCAGCATGCGAATACAAGAAGCGAAGCGCCTGCCAGCTTCCATGAAAAGCTCTTATACTCTCCTTTTTTATGGAAATAGTAATTCGGCCCTACATAGATAACATTTCCCTGGGCATCCTCCACCAGATATTTGAGCATATCTCTGTATTCTTTTCTAAGGGTGACAAAGCGTTCTATCCTCATAGCCTTCTCCTAACGTGCATAACTGATTTATTATATCACAGCAGTGAAGCAAATAATACAAGTAAATCGGCAGGTCCGTAAGGGCCTGCCGATGTTTTCAGTCTGTATGATTGAGCAGATTACTCTTCGTATACTACCCAGTTTACAGCATTCTGTCCCCAGAGGGAGATGCCGGGCTTGAACTTGTAGTTCTCCAGCTTGTCGCTTACGCCATAGATGGAGTCAACTTCTGCGAACGGCATGGTGTACTTGATGTCATAGATGTACTGCAGAGTGGTCTTGATGAGTTCCTTTCTCTTTGCAGTATCATAGCACTGTTCGAGCTGATCCAGCAGGCTGTCGAGGTAATCGTCGTTGTTGCCGACTCTGGAACCGAATGCGGAGTCATAGATGATCAGGATGGAGGTAACTTCAGAAGCGTTGCCGGATCTGATGGAAGCTTCCCAGGGCTTGCCGGAGGCCTTAGGCTCTCTGGATGCAAGAGCGGAAGTTTCGATGTTTACCTTGAATCCGATAGCTTCCCAGTAACCCTGAACAGCTTCTGCAGCGGTCTTGAATTCGCCGCCGGAAGCGATGTGGAGTTCGAATTCCATGCCTTCAACGCCGGCTTCCTTAACGAGCTGCTTAGCCTTTTCGGGGTTGTACTCCCACTTGCCGGTGCCGCCGCCGTAGATGGGGGTAGCGCCTTCAGTCTTGGAGGGGATAGCGCAGACCATGGTGGTAGCCTGTCCGTCGAAGGTTGCGTCGGTCAGAGCGTCAAGGTCGAGTGCCAGGCACAGAGCTTCACGTACTCTCTTGTCTGCGAACTTGGGGTTCTGCATGTTCAGAACTACAGTGTAGTACTTGTATGCACGGCCTCTTTCGATGTGATATCCGTCCAGAGCGTCTACACGGTCTGCATCGTTGCCGTTGATGTAGTAGGAGATATCAGCTTCGCCGGTCTCAAGAGCGATAACTCTGGAGGTAGCTTCGGAGATGAACTGCATTTCAAGGTATTCGGTCTTAGCAGGCTCGCCCCAGTAGGAGTCGTTTCTCTTCAGAACGAGGTTGGAACCGGTGGTCCAGGAATCCAGAACGTACGGACCGGTGCCGACAGGATTGAGCTTGTACTCATCTTCGCCGACCTTTTCATAGGTGGTCTTGTCAGCGATCCAGGTACGGCCGCCGCAGCATACCTGCATAGCAGGATAGTACGGATAATTGAAGGCCAGAACTACTTCGTAATCGCTGGGAGCATAAGAGTTGACGTCATCGTACCATGCCATGGTGGAGATAGCGGTGGAGTCAGTCTTGGTCTGAGCGAAGGAGAACAGAACGTCTTCAGCGGTGAAGTCTTCGCCGTTGGAGAACTTAACGCCCTCTCTGAGCTTGAACTTCAGGTGAAGGTCGTCCAGCCACTCCCATTCGGTAGCCAGGTCGCCGTAGAAGGATGCATCGTCATCTTCGTATCTGATCAGAGATCCATAGATCAGACCGCTGGGCAGGCCCTGTGCGACAGAGTTCTGTCTGGGTCCGAGATGTGCAGGTTCTTCCTCGGTCACGATGATGATCCTGTCTTTCTGAGTCTTTCCGGAGCTGGAGCCGCCGTCGCCGGAGCCGGAGCCGCCGCCGCAGCCGGACAGTACGCCGAGGGAAAGAACAAGGACCATGAGAAGAGCAAGATATTTCTTCATTTTTTTTCTTCCTTTCCTAGTTGTAATAACACGGATTATTATCAAGAGGCTTTACTCTTTGATATCGTTGATCTCACGGACATGGTGGCAAGCCACGAAGTGTCCGGGTATGATTTCCTCAAGAGCAGGTGTCTTGTGGAAGCATTCTTCGGTGGCGAAGGGGCAACGCTTTGCAAAACGGCATTCGTCGCCGGGGTTGATGGGCGATGTAAGCTCGCCCTTGATTACCTTTCTTTCCTTCTTTGCACCGATCTCAGGGATGGGTACTGCGGAAAGCAGAGCCTTGGTGTAGGGGT
>JAFRWH010000177.1 GCA_017438085.1 Bacillota bacterium | reverse complement strand
GCCTTCTCAGGTAAGGACCCCACGAAGGTCGACCGTTCCGCTGCCTACGCCGCAAGGCAGGCTGCCAAAGCCATCGTAGCCGCAGGGCTGGCAGACAGAGTGGAGATACAGCTTGCCTACGCAATCGGTGTGGCCAAGCCTGTCTCCATCCATGCGAACAGCCACGGTACCGGTAAGCTGTCGGACGAGGATCTGGCAAAGTGGGCCTGGGAGCACTACGATTTCCGTCCCGCGGAGATCATAAAGCGCCTGGATCTCAGAAAGCCCATCTACCGCAGCACCACCAACTACGGCCACTTCGGCCGCCCCGGCTTCAGCTGGGAGGAAGTGTAGCCTGCAATTTAAACAGCAAATCAAAAGCCTGAGGAGTTAGCTCCCCAGGCTTTTTTGAGTATTATCTTCTATGCTACTGGTAAAGTTTTTCTGCAAGAACTTTTTCGATCTGTTCTTTTGATGCTCCGAAGCTGCCTTGTATCATATCCTTGCTGCCGCCGCCGCGGCCATTGAGTTCAGCATTGAGCAGCTTAGCCATAGGCTTGAGGTCCAGAGCGCGGCTCATTATAACGTAATTTGTCTTTTCAGCGGATTCGGCTGACAGCGCTGCGCAGCTCTCGAAAAGCTCTGAATCCATGATCTTATTGCAGAAAAAGCGCAGCTCCTCCATGCCGGCATCCTCCACAAAGTGGACCAGCAGCGGGCTTTTTGCATCATCAGCGTCTTCGGGCGCAGTTTCCGTCTTACGGCCTGCGATGACGCTCTCTGCCTCCTTTTCCAGCAGCTTCATCACTGCACCATGGAGCTTGTAGCGATAAGCATCCTTTTCAGCATTCAGACGGGTCACCCCCTCCAGCAACTCGTGAGGTTGCAGGGACAGAAGCTGGCACACACCGGTAACCTGGTCGAGCTCCCTCTGCCAGTATTCTATGGCTTTGCGGCCGGCAAGCATCTCAAGCCTGGCGCCCTTTTTTCTGTTCAGAAGGCTTGCAATCTTGATGAGCCCCACCTCTCCGGTGCGCTCCACGTGAGTCCCGCAGCAGGCACAGACATCGGCGCCGGGGACTGTCACGATGCGGACTATGCCCTCCAGCTCCTTCTTGCTTCTGAATTCCACATCCGCCAGCTGATTCCCCTCGAAAAGCTCCTCTTTAAACGCAACGTCGGAACGTATTACCTCGTTGGCGAGAGTCTCGATCTCCTTCACCTGATCCCAGCTCATAGGGCCGCTGAAATCTATGGTCACGAAAGGATCGCCCATGTGGAAGCCTATATTTTCCAGACCGAAACGGCTGTGGATGAGGCCTGAGACTATATGCTCGCCGGAGTGTGCTTCCATGTGGTCCTTCCTGAGCTGCCAGTCCAGTACCCCTTCTACTACAAGGCCTTCCGGCAGAGGATTGTCGCAGATGTGTAGCACCGCATCTCCATCTTTTTGCGTATCAAGAACATGAGCTTCCATGTTTCCGAGACCGCAGGCAAACATAGCTCCGGGCATGGCCTCCGACAGATTCTGTCTGTCCTCTGCGCCTGAAAGTACCTTAAGGC
>JAFRWH010000176.1 GCA_017438085.1 Bacillota bacterium | reverse complement strand
GAACGCCTTCGTGCTCGTAAACCTTTACTTCGTCCGGAGTAAGGTTTCTTGCAAGCTCGCCCAGATAGGTTGCGACCTTGAGGCCTGCAACTCTCAGGGAGTGCTCGTAATCGTGAGCTTCCAGGTTGTCGATAGGATTGATAACGAGTACGACATTGTTTGTCTTGGAGAACGGTGTGTACTTGGCGCCCTCACCGCTCATGTCGATGATTCCTTCCTGGAAACCGACGACCTTGCCTGCTGTAACTACAGCGGCACCCTTCAGAACGTTGGTCTTGCCTTCGCCTACGGTGTCAACTTTATGCATCCAGCCGGGGAATACGCCGCCGCGGCCTTCAACCTTAACACGGGGTTCGATAACGTCCTTGACGGGAGTAATTCTTACTGATTCGCCGGGTCTTGCGAGATCCACATCGCAGCTGACCAGATTTTCGTCTTCAAGTACGAGCTTCTGGATCTCCTCTTTGTTTACATAAAGAGTTCCATCCTTGACTTCGGACTTGGCGCCAAACTGAACATCCTTGATGTAGATGTAACCCAATTCGAGTTTCATAGCTTGACATTCCTCCTTTTCGTCATTTTGTGCCTCAGTGATCCAAGGCACTGCTAATTAAACTTAGATCTATAAGTCTGAAATCTGCCAGCATCCGCTCGGGGGTGTTGATTCCCCTGTCCGGTCGGACTACTGCAGCAAACTTATCAAATGTCTGAATGCTGTTCTCTATGAGCATCAGGCTGTCCATGTCCATCTGCCCTTCCGAAACAGCCAAAGCTACGCTTCTGTAGGGGGTCTCATTAGGCTTAAGGCTACCCATAAGCGGATGAGTCAGGAGCTTGGAGCCGCTGTGAATGAGATCTCTGGCGGCAACCAGAACATCCCTGTAGCTTCCCTCTATAAAGCGCAGTTCTATACCGTGTTTGTCTTTAAAGGCATCCCGTACATCGGGATTATTTGTTATCAGAAGCATGTCGCAAAAAAAGCGGGAAAAAGGAGCCTTTCCCCACTCTGTTTCTAACCTGAGAGTTTCTTTCGAGAGAAATTGCCCCGTCGGTGCTTAATGCTTTCCAGAGTATCGTCAGGATACGGTCCCGGTACCTGAGAATTTCATCCGTTTATCAGGCGCAAAACAGATTTTTTCCTTCGGTGCGAATCCAATCGCTCTCCCGCATCCATCATTCGATATTTCTATAAATTCGCCAAGATTTTAACATACTTTAATAAAAAGCGTCAACCCAAATAAGTCAATTAACTATTTATATTTTCATATAGATATCAGAAGGCTACACGCCTGTCCTCCACCATTTTCGTTAATTTCCGGGAATCGAAGTGATCCAGTATGAGCTGAGCATATTTTCTTGAAGAACCTATGCGGTCTCTGAACTCTGCAATAGTGAATGAACCATTGCTGTCCAGCAGTTCTTTTGCTATTGTCCAGGCTTTATCTACGGCTTCCGAATCTATCAGATTCGTCTGTGACAGGCGGATCAGCTCGCCTGATGCAAGAAGTCCCATAAGGAGCTGTCTGGCTTCACCCCGGTCCTTAAATCCGGTTAGCACGCCATCTGTTTCCGGAGCCTCAAAACCTGCAGCTGCATAGATCTTCCGAAGCTGTTCCAGCGTCTGCTTCTGAGCCTTTGTGTATTTAACTTCGAAATCGGATGCCTTGACAGAATTAACGCCTGCAGTTATGTTGCCCAGACCAGTCAGTAGCGTGATCACGGCATCGGAGTTTTTAGGATCCGGGCTCTTCATAGCTGAAACGAAGCGGCTCCTGAACTCTTCCTTTGCCATTCCGGGAGTCAGAGGGTTCTTAGAGTGGAATTCATGAAGTATCTTAAGTGCTGTATCTTCTGCAAGCTTAACATAATCCATACTGATGTAAATCTTATCGCTCAGTTTAAAGGCTTTGGACTGGGATTCAAGATGCTGAAGCTTGGCCAGAGCATCCTCAGAACTTGTTCCAAGCTGCTTTGCCAAAACTTCATAGCTTGCAAAGCTTTTGCTGTTGTCCTTTAAAGCCTGCTCAAGGACTGCGGTGTCATCCCCGGATTCCCTGACCCTTAAGGCTTCGATCACATTTTCGTCATGTCTCTTGTGCCTTGGAGCATCAGCATCAAGCACCTTGCCGCCGCCTATGGTCTCCACCGGGGAGAAGAAACGCACGACGAAAAGATCATCCTGCTTGAGCGCCGCTTCGCCATCAGGGAAAAATACCTGGGCGTAGCAGTCCTCCCCTGCCGTAAGAATATCCTTATCCAGCAGAGTTATTTTGCACAGGGTCTCGCAGGCGCCGTAGTAGAAATGCAGGGTGTCACCGCTGCTGATGCTGCGCTTTGAATCCGCCAGCATGCTGAGCTTCACATCTATGCGCTTTGACGGTGTGATGCTCCCGGGAGCTGCCAGCACATCTCCCCTTTTAATGTCCTCTTTTCTGATGCCCGTAAGGTTTACTGCAGTCCGCTGGCCTGCAAATGCAGCCTCAACCATCTGATTGTGCACCTGCACATTGCGGACTCTTGCGCTTATACCCTCAGGGTAGATAACTACCTCCTGTCCGGTCTTTATGGTCCCCTGCATCAGCGTGCCTGTTATTACGGTTCCGAAGCCGGATATAGTAAATACGCGGTCCATAGGTATGCGCAGCAGCGAGGGATTATTATTTTTGGGCTCCACCTGCCTGATCATATCAAAAATCATGCTTTTGAGCTCTTCTATTCCCTGTCCGGTCTCCGAAGAGACCGCTATAGCAGGGGCATTTTCGAGGAAGCAGCCCTTGCAGGCTTCTCTGATGTCTCCCTCTATCATCTCGATCCAATCCGCATCCACCAGGTCTGCCTTGGTTATGACAATGATGCCGCGCTTTATATTCAGCAGCCGCATTATGTCAAGATGTTCAACGGTCTGAGGCATAACGCCTTCGTCCGCGGCAACAACAAGAAGCACTATGTCGATGCCGCCGATTCCGGCCAGCATGTTTTTGATAAATTTTTCGTGGCCGGGAACATCGATTATACCGATATCGGTCCCATCCGGGGCAGTCATATCCGCAAAGCCAAGTTCTATTGTTATGCCGCGCTGCTGCTCCTCCTTAAGTCTATCGGTGTTCTTTCCTGTGAGCGCGCGGATAAGACAGGTCTTGCCGTGATCCACATGTCCTGCGGTTCCTACGATTACATAACTCATATCGATCCTTTTCCGGGGCCTGACCCCATAAAAAACAGGTGCCTTTGCTATAAGCAAAAGCACCTTAGTCTGGCGGAAGCATGTAAGAATTGAACTCACCCGAGAGGCTCCTAACCCCTCACAACGGTTTTGAAGACCGCGGGGCACACCAGCACCCATATACTCCCAAAACATCGTGATAAATCACGCTGTTTTATTATAAACACTTACACCAAAATGTCAATAAGGGCTTTTGCAGTTACATCCAATTCGTCGTCTGCTATTGTTCTCATATCCAGAAGCAGGCAGTCGTTCTGAACATGGGATATGATAGGAACTACCCAGTTCCTGAGGGATTCGCCCAGCTTATCCACGCTCATGTTTTTGGGGACTATAGCTACTGCCCAGGTCTCAAGATCCAGCATCGGAGCGGATCCGCCGCCCACGCGCCCTATTCCCTGCATGATGGAGATGTCAGCCGCAATACCTACGTTTCTGAGCTTTGAGCCGAATATCGCAGCCTTGTTCTTTATTTCTGCTGCAGGTCTGGTTATCATGCTGAGCACGGGGATCTCCTTCTTAGCCTGATCCAGATCTTCATAAAGCCTGAAGGTCTCCTCCAGAGCGCAGAGCGTCATCTTGTCAAGGCGCATAGCCCTCGCCAGAGGATGCTTCTTGATTATGTCTATATACTCTTTTTTGCCTGCAATTATACCGGCCTGCGGGCCGCCCAGGAGTTTGTCTCCCGAGAACAGTGCCAGATCTGCGCCTGCCTTAAAAGCAGATGCCACAGTAGGTTCGTCAAGTCCGTAGGACTGAAGATCCACAATAAGCCCGCTTCCAAGATCATAGATGAAAGGCAGCCCATTGTCATGAGCAAGCATAGCCAGTTCAGCGGCCGGAACGTCCTCTGTAAAGCCCAGTATCCTGTAGTTGCTGGTATGGACCTTCATGATAGCGGCTGTTTCTTCGCAGATGGCCCTTTCGTAATCGTAAAGATGGGTCTTATTGGTTGTACCGACTTCTCTGAGCACAGTCCCGCCCACCTTCATGATATCCGGCACTCTGAAAGCGCCGCCTATTTCAACCAGCTCGCCTCTGGACACAACGACTTCTTTTTCGTGAGCCAGAGCCATTAGCACTATAAGAGTATCCGCCGCATTGTTGTTGATAGCGATGGCATCCTCTGCGCCGGTGACCTTTGAGATGAGCTTGTTTACATGGTCGTGTCTGCTGCCTCTTGCGCCCTTCTGGACATCGTATTCAAGAGTCGAGTAGCCGGAAGCTATGGAGCTCACGGCTTCCGCAACGCTCTTGGGAAGTCTTGCTCTGCCCAGATTGGTGTGCAGAAGTATTCCCGTGCCATTGATAACGCGCCTGAGGCTCCTGACCTCGCTCTGCTCGAGCTTGTAAAGCGCGATATTAACTGCGGTATCCTCCGTAACGTTTATGCTCTTCCCTTCCAGGATAGCATTGCGCATATCGGCTATTGCCGCCCTTACGG
The DNA here is from genome assembly GCA_017438085.1 of Bacillota bacterium. Next base: position 1,609 of record JAFRWH010000176.1, on the reverse strand, counting down.
CTTCCACCACAGTCTCTCTGGGATGGTCTTCCATCGCAACAGAAAACTCAGGTCTCGAAAGGACCTGGTCAACTTTAGGCAGATTTCTCAGTTGTTCTTTGCTGTTTTCAGACATTATCAATACGCCTCAAAATCATATTCCCTGTTATGGTACCATGATTTCAATTAGGGGTCAATACCATATATGCGGTACGGAAGCATTTTAGAACACAAATTCTTGTATGCCTATCTCATCTTTCCGAGAAGATGCTCTCTGGTCTTCCACTTTCCGGAGAAGTAGTAAGGATAGCCTATTACTCCGGGCACGAAGCCTGCAAGAGCATCGCCGAGCCATACGCCGAAGCAGCCCATATTGAAAGTGAATCCGAGAACATATGCGAATGTAAGTCTTGCGATGATGCCATCAAACAGAGCAACCATAAGGTTGAGTCTGGAGTTGCCGGAGCCATTGATAAGCGCAAAGCTGGGAGCTCTGAGCACCATGCCCACAGCGTCCACCAGGATGATGGGAGCCCAGACGTGAGAAAGCTGCAGAACAGCCTGATCCGAAGTGAACAGACCTACTGCAAATTCCGGGAACAGGTAAATTGCTGAGCCAAGGACAATGCCTATGGATGCGACTATGCCTGTCGATGTTATGAATATCTTCTTTACCCTGTCGTAGTTTTCCGCGCCTATCGCCTGTCCTATCATTGTTGATGCGGCGGTTGTAAATGCGTTGGAACCAAGCATCATGGCCATCTTGATCTTATTGGCCGCGCCTGTCATAGCAGAGTAATTTACTCCGAAGGAATTGACCCAGCGGACGACGAAAAGCTTGGAGAACATTACAGCCGCGCTCTGTATGGTCATGGGTATACCCAGCTTGAACAGCGGTCTGAACACCTCCATATCGATGCGGAAGCTGCTCCTTGCAAAGTCAAAACCGAACTGCTCCGTGTTTTTGTATAGGAATACTATAGACGCAATAAAGCTGACTGCCTGACCGATGACTGTAGCCAGAGCAGCGCCCATAGTTCCCATGCCCATGTACTTTACAAAAAGAATGTCCAGTATGGTATTGAGCACAGCTGCGACGGAAATAAATATAAAAGGCCTTTTTGAATCGCCCATGCCGCGGAGTATGGCGGATACCACATTGTAGCCATAGATGAATACAAGACCCGCAGCGCAGACTATGGTGTAGTCCATGGCTGCACTGTATGATTCAGCAGGTGCTTTCAGAAAGCGCAGCAGCTGATGGCGGAATATGAAGGTAACAAGCATCAGCCCGACAGAGACAAGGAAAAGGAAAGTGAAAAGAGTACCTATTGTTTTTTTGATCTTTCCTTTTTCGCCTGCGCCGACATACTGCGAAATGACCACCTGCCCTGCTCCGGAGAAGCCCATGGCAATGAAGGTCAGAAGGTGCAGCACATCGCCGCCTATGGAAACGCCGGACATGCCCGAGCTTCCAAGTACCTGACCTGCGACGACCATGTCCACAATGTTGTATACAGCCTGCAGCAGATTTGAAAGGAACAATGGCATAGCAAAGCTCACGAGCACCTTGCCTACGCTGCCATCGTTCAGGTTTTTCATCATTCTTGTATCTTTAGCCATTTGTTCT
>JAFRWH010000175.1 GCA_017438085.1 Bacillota bacterium | reverse complement strand
TTTTTTCCCTGAGGTGGCTAACTTCATTTTACAATTTGGGGAACAATGATTTATCTACAAAGAGAAAATAAAGTAGAGCCACATTACCTGTTTAGGTGTTGTTAACCTTTAAGGTGGTCTATATTTATTATTTGACTGTTCTCTTTTAGTATCTACTCACTTCATCTTATCGCTGATGAAAAATAAATGCGTTTATTCTGTCAAGCTGAACAAGTAAACATTGTCCTGTAGGTACACACAATTATTTTTCAAATATCTAGTAAAATCAGGTGCTTGAAATAAAAATAATGTGTGGGGGTTCTGATTCTTCACCTTGATTTCGGGTGAATTTATTTTCACCTTAAAAATATGAAAATGAAGTACATATAGAAAGCACCTTGAATTTGACATATTCTAAAGCTGTGACCCGCCTCAGGCGGAGAACTTGTGATACGGCATTTTAATTTTTGGATATATAGATGAAATGGAAAACCAGGCAAGCCGCCTTCGATGACATCAAGGCGCTGGTGGACAGGTTCGGCTTGGATCTTCTTTCTGCAAGGATTCTTGCAGGCAGAGGCATATGCACGCCCGAGTCCGCCAAATTCTATCTGGAGAGTGATATCTCCTTTCTGCACAATCCTTTCCTCTTCGAGGACATGGAGAGTTTCTGCGACCGTATCCTGCAGGCTGTAGAGGACAACGAGAAGGTCCGGGTGTTCGGCGACAGGGATGTCGACGGAATTACAAGCACAGCCCTTCTTGTCTCCGAACTGAGATCGATGGGACTGGATACCACCTATGCCGTCCCCATGGGAGACGATCCCTACGGAATGACCGTAGACAGCGTGAGGCAGGCCATAGAGGACGGAGTCACATTGGCCATAACCGTTGACTGCGGAATCTCCTGCATAGCCGAAATCGACTACGCCCAGTCCCACGGCCTGGATGTTCTTGTAACCGACCACCATATAGCCGGCGAAGACCTTCCGCCTGCAAGCGCAATCATAGACCCCAAGGTTCCCGGATGCGGCTATCCGTTCGAGCATCTGGCAGGCGTAGGCGTTGCCGCCAAGTGCATCTGGGCAATCAGATTCGCCCAGAGCCGCTTCTACAACAGCCCCATCATGCTGCTTCACGCCTACCCCGGCAACGGAACGGTAGTCATCGAAGCCGCCAAAATCAGGAACATGGAAGTCACCGACCGCATAGCCGAGGAAGTCGTTCCGGGAATCCTGCCCGAACAGAACAGCAGGCTGCTGAAGTTCCTTGCCTGCGGAGTTCCCATCTACGTCCTGGACAAGCAGGAGGAACTCTCCCAGCTCAAGAAGGCCTTCCCCAAGGCGGACATCTACATGACCGACCTGAGGCCCGAGTTCGAGAAGCTCCTTCCCGCAGTCAGGGGAAGATCCCTGTTTGCACTCAGCCAGGTCAGCCGCTTTGCAAGATATACCCAGATCAGAAGCGAGCTGGATACCCTGATCGGACTTTTCGGAGCCTATGTACGTGCCTGCTCGCCGATGCTGTACAAAGACTACATGAACCTCATGGACCTGGTGGCAATCGGTACGGTCAGCGACCTCATGCCCATGACAGACGAGAACCGCATCCTGGTCAAAGCAGGATTGAAGGTCCTTGAGACAAGCCCGCGCGACAGCATGAGACCGTTTATGGCAATGCAGAACCTTCTGGGAAAGAAACTGACCACAACCGACATCGGCTGGCAGATTTCCCCGCTGATGAACGCCTCAGGAAGACTCGGAAAACCCGATACCGCCATAGAGATGCTTCTGTCCACAGACCAGATCCATGCCCTCGAGAGCGCACAGAAGCTGAGCATCCTGAACAAGGAGCGCCAAAAGCTCGGAGAGGATGCCTGGACACGCCTTCAGGGCAAGGCAAAGAAGAGCTATGAGCAGTTCGGAACCAAGCTTGTGATGGTCTATGATGAGCATATAGCTCGTGGA
>JAFRWH010000174.1 GCA_017438085.1 Bacillota bacterium | reverse complement strand
GCTGCAGTGCGGACATTGCTCTTGGTGGCTACCTGCATTCCGAAGAATCCTGCAAGGATGGAGAATGCTGCGCCGCAGATGTAAAGAATAGCAGTTGTCCAGTTGATGCCGAAGCCGAGAACTACAGTCAGAACAGCCACAACGATGATCATGGTTCTGTACTCCTTCTTCAGGAAAGCCATAGCGCCTTCGTGAATGAAGCTTGCGATCTCAGTCATGCGGGCATTGCCTGTAGGCTGCTTGCCGATCCAGCTGGAAAGGACATAAGCAACTACCAGGGCAACGATGCCTACAACAGGAGCAACGAAAACGAGTGAATTCATTTCGATTACCCTCCCTTGGTGATAAATTATTAATGAATTGCGTTAAATATTATAAAACATAAGAGACACTGCCCCTGCGAGCAGAGCCTCCGTATTTTGCCGCATAAAATCAGACGCGTCCTAGCCTACCATTGTAAGAACGATTGCAGCGATGATGAATACGATCGCAGCAACAACAGTTACCTTTTCCAGGATAGCATCATAACCTTTGCTCTTTTTCTTTCCGAAAAGCTGCTCCGCGCCGCCTGCGATGGAACCAGAGAGTCCTGCAGTGCTGCCGGACTGGAACAGGATGCTGGCGATGAGCACTAAAGAAGCCAGAGCAAGTAAGATCATAAGAACTGTTTTCACTTTTAAACCTCCCTTGCCTTAAATAGCTTAAAGAGTTTAGCATAGTTAAGCCCCCAATGCAAGCATTTTTCTTGCATTGAGGGCTTTTTTTGATTACTTTTTCTTATCTCTATGGAACGTTTCTGTTATAGACAGAAGGACATCCGCCGCGCAGTTATTACTGCATGCTGCTGAACTTAAGCATGGTACTGCATCCTCCCTATATGATTATCATAATGGCGAGCAGTAGCAAAATCAATAAAAAACAGCCCTCTAAGCGCTGCTTATGCGCCTGGGGGCTGTTCAGATGTTAAATCATGCTTCAGTCCATCTATTCTTTTGCTTCGGCTTTCTCCCTGTCCAGCTCGTCCTGTATAGCCCTCATGGTCTTGAGGACTGCATCGAACATTGAGCAGATGGCCATGGAAAGCAGGATGGCGCCGATGATGTCAGTCGGCCAGTGCACACCCGAAAGGAAGCGGGTGACTATGGTAAGACCCATAAGAGCCATAAGGACTCTTTTAATGATCCCTGCAAGATCCGGGGTCCTGGTGATATCCATCAGCACCTGCCCGCACATGTAGAACACGCAGATGGCCAGCATGGTATGGGAGCTGGGATAGCCCGGCTCCAGTTCGCCGTCCATTATTATAGGCCTGTAGTTCACTATCATGTGATTGAAAAGCACATAGAACAGCAACACAAGCACCAGGAAAATGCCCAGCACCAGTATGCTCTTATCCACCTTCAGCAGGCTCTTGCGCTTTATCAGCTGATAGAGACCCAGACAGCCGAAAGCTGCCACAAGGAGCAGCGCCACGTAACCGAGTATCTCCGACACCATGTAAAAGGTGTGGTTGTAGCTCAGATGGCTCATCAGCGCTCCATTGATTGAGGCAAAGCCTATGCGGGTGCCCTCAGGGCCTATGGACTGCACATCCAGACCGGATACCCCCATAGTGAAAAGTATGAATATCACTATGAGGAAGTCCGGCAGTAAAAATTCTCTTCTGTTACGCATTTTCTCTTACTTGAGTTTCAGATTATAGAAGGCGTTCTTGCCTGCGTACTGAGCGCTGTCGCCAAGGATGTCTTCAAGACGGAGCAGCTGGTTGTACTTGGCAATACGGTCGGTCCTGGAGAGAGAACCGGTCTTGATCTGGCCTGCGTTGGTGCCTACTACGATGTCTGCGATGGTGGTATCCTCGGTCTCGCCGGAGCGGTGGGATACGACAGCAGTGTAGCCTGCCTTCTTAGCCATCTCGATAGCATCGAAGGTCTCAGTCAGAGTACCGATCTGGTTCACCTTGATCAGGATGGAGTTTGCGATGCCCTTTTCGATACCCATAGCCAGTCTCTTGGTGTTGGTAACGAACAGGTCGTCACCCACCAGCTGTACCTTGCCGCCCAGAGCCTCGGTCAGCATCTTCCAGCCTTCCCAGTCATCTTCGGCCATGCCGTCTTCGATGCTGATGATGGGGTACTTCTCGCAGAGAGCCTTGTAGTATTCAACGAGTTCAGCGCTGGTCTTCTTTACGCCTTCACCCTCCATGTTATAGATCTTGTTTTCTGCATCATAGAATTCGGAAGAAGCGATATCCATAGCCAGGTAGATGTCCTCGCCGGGCTTGT
>JAFRWH010000173.1 GCA_017438085.1 Bacillota bacterium | reverse complement strand
CGGCAGAAAGAACCAGATCGAAGGCAAGATCGAGCCGGGTCAGAAGGTAGTAGTGGTTGAAGACCTCATCTCCACCGGCGGCAGCGTTCTTGAGGTAGTTGAGATACTTCGCGAGGCAGGCGCTGAAGTCCTCGGCATCGCCTCAATCTTCACCTACGGAATGAAAAAAGGCATCGACCGCATGGCCGAAGCTAATGTTAAGAATGTTTCTCTCAGCAATTTCGACGTCATCGCTGAGGTTGCTGCTGAGGAAGGCTACATCGCTCCTGAGGACATTAAGAGGCTTATCGCTTTCAGAAACAATCCCTCCGACGAGAGCTGGATAGGAAAGTAGGCCGCGATGAGAAGCGTAATCGATATTCTCGACCTCAGCAAAGAAGAAGTCCAGGAGCTGATAGACAGCGCCATGGATATGATAGAGCACCCTTCCTACTACGACAAGATACTGGAGGGGAAAAAGCTGGCAACTCTGTTCTACGAGCCCTCTACCCGCACAAGGCTCAGCTTTGAAGCGGCAATGCATGAGCTCGGAGGCTCTGTGATTTCAATGGCTGACGCCAATTCATCATCCGCAGCCAAGGGTGAGACCGTCATCGACACCGCAAGAGTCATCAGCTGCTATGCGGACATAATCGCCATGCGCCACTTCAAGGAAGGCGCCGCGCTGGCAGCCGCAAGCAAGTGTTCCATACCGGTGATCAATGCGGGCGACGGAGGCCACTGCCACCCCACCCAGACCACAGCGGACCTGCTGACCATCTACAGGGAAAAAGGCGGCTTCGACGGGCTGACCGTTGGCTTTGTAGGAGACCTGAAGTACGGCCGCACCGTACATTCTCTGATCAATGCTCTGTCCCGCTACAGCAACATAAAACTGGTGCTGATCAGTCCCAAAGAGCTGGCTCTGCCTCAATACGTTATCGACAACACAATAAAGCCTGCAGGCATGGAATATGTGGAGACCACTTCCCTTGAGGACAGCATTGCGGATCTGGACATCATCTACATGACCCGCATCCAGAAAGAACGCTTCGATGACCAGGAGGAATATGAACGTCTCAAGGACAGCTACGTTCTCGACGCAGCCAAGATGAAGAATGCCAAGGCTGACTGCCGGGTGCTTCATCCCCTGCCCAGAGTCAACGAGATAGCTGTGGACGTGGATGACGACCCAAGGGCATGCTATTTCAAGCAGGTCCTGAACGGCAAATACATGAGACGCGCTCTTATACTCAAGCTGATCCGTGAAGCTGAAGCCAGACCGGACACCAAGGAGCTGGGCATCGCCACAAGGCTTAAGCGGATGCCGGATGAGCAGGCAAAGCGCTGCAGATGCGGCAATCCCAAATGCATCACCTTTACAGAACCCTCAACTCCGAACATCTTCGTTACGGAGGACGGCGAACATTACCGCTGCGCATATTGCGAAACTGCGCTGTAACAATTAATTATGAAAGAACCTGCCGGATGAGCCGACGGGTTCTTTTATTGTGCGGTCTGCGATGTTTTCAGACTTGCTGAAATGATATAAGCTCTCTATGCTATATAGTTCTCAGTCAGCACCTTTTCGAAGGCCTTGCATTCTGCTATGGGCTCTTCGCCGTAGCCCAGACCCAGAGCGGACAGCGGCTTCATGTTTTCAGGTATGCCTATCTCCTTTTGCAGAGCTTCATTTTTCTGGAGCTGTGCGCAGACACCATAGAGATAAATGTTGCCAAGGCCAAGATCCGTAGCGGCAAGAGACATCATCTCCACCACGCAGGCAGCGTTCATTTCAGCAATGCCGGGGTAAGACTCGGGGCAGGATACGATGATCAGGACCGGGGCGCCGTAAATAGCATCTCTTTCCGGACCACCCTGATATCCCAGTGTCTTCAGCATTTCTTTATTTGTGACGATGGTCAGATGAGGCTTGCCCATCCTGGGCACACCAAGAGGTGCCAGCGATGCGCTGGTCACAACGGCCTCGAGCTTTTCAGCCTCAACAGGCTTGTCTGTGTAGGCTCTGCAGGACTTTCTGCTCATAAGTACTTTCTTAAGTTCCATGATATACCTCCTGATTCAGAGAAATAATTATTCAAACACATTATACCAGTAAAATCAGATCGGGACGACAAAAAACAGCAGATCATTCAGATCTGCTGTCTCTCTTTTTTCTTACGATCCTACTCTACAGTGATGCCAACCAGCGTATAGCCTGTGGAATCAATGGCAGCCTTGATAGCTGCTTCATCCAGGGGAGCCTGAGAGAGTATTTCGGTGCGGTTCTCCTTGTGGAAGGACTGTACATCTTCAACCTGGAGATTCTTCTTGATTGCCTCGTTCACGCGACGCCCACAGCCGCCTCAGTACATGCCCTCGATGTTTAATATAGTCTTGACCATTTCATGACCTCCTGATAAAAACTTCAATAAATCCTTTCATTTATTAATTTATCATATAAATAGTCAGGATTCATCAACAAACTGTTTATAGATCATAAAACAAAATAAATAAAAAACACTCAGGGCCCCGGAGGGGCCCCAAGCATTAAGAAGGGATATATTGAACCAGGTTCAATATGTTGTATATTTTACAACGCGGCTTTTTTCCTGTCTATAAAAAAATTTATAATATATATGCTTTTTTTCTATATATGTATCGTCGAATGTATGGTTGAAATCTACCTGTTCTGCTAAATATCGACATCCATGGTAATATTAAAAGTATAATCCGGATAAGCCTCTTTCACCTCATCGCAGAGACGGGCAAATACCTGATCCCTGTCTTTAAGGTCGTAGTCGATTATCACATCGAAGCTGCAGTTCTTGTTCACCTTATCTGCGAAGAAACCATGGATCTGATGCACGCCATCGTGGCTCATAACGCTGTGGCTGATATCGCTGCGCATCTTCTTGAGTTCATCGTCCTTGGTGTTGTGTGAATAGATCCCGATGGCTGCGAGCAGGATACCAAACTCCTGATAGACATCACCCGCGACCTTCCGCTCCAGCTGGTCCAGCTGATCAACAGTCATGGTATCAGGCACCTCTATATGCACAGAACCCACATATCTGTCGGGTCCGTAGCTGTGTAGTATCAGGTCGAAGGCTCCGTAGATATCCGGCTCCCTGCATATGAAGCGCTTTATTTCTCCCGTAAGCTCATTCTCAGTGCGCTTTCCGAGTATGTCATCCACGCTTTCCATTACCATCTCGAAGCCGGCTTTGATTATCATTACAGCGATGAGCACGCCCACATAAGCTTCAAGACTGATTCCAAAGAAGGTGTATACCAAGGCTGAAGCAAGCACGGAAAGGGATATTATCGCATCGTTCAGCGCATCGGCGCCGGAAGCTACCAGAGAGGCGGAATTGACCTTTTTACCTACCCCTTTTACATATCTGCCCAGCAGCAGCTTGGCAACGACCGCGGATGCGATTATCACCAGCGATACCATGTTATAATCGGGAACCTCCGGATGAATTATCTTCTTGACTGATTCCACCAGAGATGTGAAGCCTGCATAAAGCACTATTACCGATACCAGAAGCGCGCTGATGTATTCGATGCGGCCATGGCCGAAGGGATGCCTGCTGTTTGCCCTCTTTCCTGCAAGCTTTGCCCCGATAATCGTGATCACAGAAGACAAAGCATCGCTCAGATTGTTTACTGCATCCAGAACTACCGCTATGGAGTTTGAAAGCAGACCTACTGCAGCCTTAAAGCCTGCAAGGAGCAGATTGACAGCGATGCCTATGAAGCTGGTTTTTACGATTATTTTTTCTCTGTTCTGAATATTGTCCGCCATCGATCATCCCTCTTTTTCCGAATCGAGCACTTTGTGTAGCAGCCTGTAAAGCTCAGCAGCTTCGGCAGGCTCAAGTTTTATGCAGCTGCCCACCTGCTGCGGCACGTCAACAGCCTTTTCACGCAATTCCCTGCCCTTTTCAGTCAGAGAAACAATAAGGTTCCTGGCATCGGATTCACTGCGCTTTCTTTCTACAAAGCCCTTGTCCTCCAGCTTTTTCAGAAGCGGAGTCAGTGTTCCGGAATCAAGATAAAGAATATCTCCGAGCTCCTTGGAACTGAGGCTCTCCTTTTCCCAGATCACCATCATGGCGATGTACTGGGTATAGGTGAGATCCAGTGGTTCAAGAAAGGGTGCATAAAGCCCCACTACGCTCTTTGCAGCAGCGTAGAGGGGAAAGCACATCTGATTTTCAATTCTCAGATTTTCGTATTTGTCCATTTTTAGATCAGTGCAGCGACTGCCTTTTCAACGTCCTTCATATCGTGGGTCGGTTCAAATCTTGCCACAACATTGCCCTCTCTGTCAACGAGGAACTTGGTGAAATTCCACTTGATAGCGGGATTATTCTTGTAATCCTTGTCGATCTTGGAGAGCATTGCGCTCATGGCCATGGCCTTGACGCCCTTGCCGAAGCCCTCAAAGCCCTTCTGGCTCTTCAGGAAGGTGAAAAGGGGCAGCTCGTTATCGCCATTTACATCGGACTTGCTCATCTGGGGGAACTGGGTTCCGTAGTTGAGTGTGCAGAACTCGTGGATCTCTTCATCAGTTCCGGGAGTCTGGCCTGCGAACTGGTTGCAGGGAACATCGAGGATCTCAAAGCCCTGATCGTGATACTTCTCGTAGATCTCTTCCATTTCCTTGTACTGAGGAGTAAATCCGCAGCCGGTAGCGGTATTGACTACAAGCACTACTTTGCCTTCAAAATTCTTTGTCTCAAATCTCTCGCCGTCGCCGTCGATAAGCTCGAATTCATAAAACTTGTTCATTGTTGACCTCCATAAAATTTAATTGTGTACAATTGATTTTAGAATCGATTGTACACAATTAATTAACGGATGTCAATATTTTTTTATATTATTTTTTTCAGTTTTACAGGCAGCTTTTGAAGAAGTCGATAATTCCCTTCTCCACTTCGCACTTTATATCATCGTAATTGTGGATCTCGTGGCGATAGCCGGAATAAAGCTTTGTCTTTACCTTATGACCGGTCTGGGCCAGCCAGTTGGAAGTCTGGTAGACGCCCTCGCCCCAGTTCCCGACCGGGTCTTCATCGCCTGCAATATTGTAGATGGGCAGCTCCTTCGGAACCTTCTCCGCCCATTCAGTGCCCTGTATGCAGTCCATCATCTGGCAGAAGGCAAGCATGGAGCGGTTGTTGGTTGGTCTGGTGAAAGCATCGAAGGGGTCTGCTGCATGGTCATCCTGTACCCATTTGCTGTGGCAGATCCACTCGTTTCCGAGCTTTATGGGCTCCTCGATGCGGGCGAACATGTATCCGAAGAGCATGCCGGTCAGACTTGCGTCGGACTCATCGCCTTTTCCTGCATCGACAACTGCCTGAGCAGCAGCGATCACATCCTTGAGAGCCGGATTTGCTCCGTTGGTCCCGCAGATGGTGGCGCCCTTCAGTTCACTGCCGTACTTGGCGATGTAATCGCGGGTTATGAAGGATCCCATGCTGTGTCCGAACATGAAATACGGAAGTCCGGGATACTTTTCCTTGACTATTTTTGTCAGCTGATATTCATCCTCCATCATGGTGTGAGGACCCTTATCGCCCCAGTCGCCCCAAGTGTTGTTTACCACTGCGGTCTTGCCATGGCCAACGTGGTCATCTGCGGCAACTATAAAGCCCGCATCCATGAACGCTACTATCATGTGAAGATAGCGCCTGGAGTGCTCGCCGAAGCCGTGTACCAGCTGGATTATGCCCTTGGGCTCACAGGCAGGCGCATAGATCCAGCCCTAAACCATGTCACGCTCGTTGAATGACTTGAAACTTATCTCGTGTAACATTTAGCTCCTCCTTTATGAAAAACTGTCCATTAAAATATTCAGATCGATGCTTCGGCAGACTTGGAAAATACTAAAGCGCAAAATCGCCCTTGTCGAAGATGGTTATCTCTCTGCCGTCTTCGGTGGTGCCTGTGATATGCATGTCCTCGGTACCGACCATGAAGTCCACGTGTATCATGGAATTGTTGAAGGTGTAGCGCGGATCGGAGGGCTTACCGTTGAGGCCTCTTCCAAGAGCCAGATGGCAGGATGCATTCTCGTCTATAAGTGTGCAGTAATATACGCGGCCGCTCATGGAGATCGGAGAATGATACTCTACCAGAGCGCATTCGCCGAGATAGCATGCGTTCTCATCCATGGTTATGAGTGCTTCCAGCATCTCCTTGCCTTCGCCGGCAATAACTTCTACGACCTTGCCCTTCTCAAAGCGGAAGCCGAAATCCTTTATGACTTTTCCGCCAAGCACCAGAGGCTTTGTGGCATAAACAACGCCTTCAGTGCCGTACTTTTCAGGAGTCGTGCAGATCTCTTCAGAGGGCATATTAGCGGTAAAGCTGACCCGCCTTGAACCCATCATCCTTTTACCCATTCCGAAGTGGGAATCAGGGGTGAGCTCAACCTTCAGATCAGTTCCGTTGGATGCTTTGTAGTGGAACTCCTTGAAATTATACGAATCTATCTTGTCGCCTCTTTCGCCGCGTATCCTCTTTTTCTCTGCCCAGGTGGCTTCGATATCGTTGT
>JAFRWH010000172.1 GCA_017438085.1 Bacillota bacterium | reverse complement strand
CAGGCGGACTTATAATTATAGTAATATGTTATTTGATTATGTTTATATGATTTTTTATTAAGGAAAGAGGTCATTATGGACAAAAAACAGGCACAGGCTTATATCGACAGCCATAAGAGTGAGCTGTGGGAAGTAAGCGACAAGGTTTGGTACGCTGCTGAACTGGCTTTCAATGAGAAGAAATCGGTAAGAGCTGAGGTCGAGTATCTGAAGTCACAGGGTTTTGAAGTAGAAGAAGGCCTTGGCGGCGTAGAGACAGCCTTCTGCGGAAGATTCGGCAAGGGCAAGCCCGTCATCGGCTTCCTGGGCGAATTCGATGCTCTTGGCGGACTCTCCCCCGTTCCCGATGAATTCCAGCTTCTGCCCAGAGACCAGCAGCAGACAGGTCATGGCTGCGGTCACAATCTGCTGGGCGTAAGCTCCATCGGCGCTGCAATGATAATGAAGAATTATCTTGAGCAGACCGGCAAAGAAGGTACAATCATATACTTTGGATGCCCCGGCGAAGAAGGCGGCTCCGGCAAAGCATTTATGGCAAGAGAAGGCGTGTTTGACGAGCTTGACTGCGCCATCACCTGGCATCCGGGCGGAGCCAACGGCGTCATGACCGGCGGCAGCATGGCCAACATTCAGGTGAAATACATATTCAAGGGCATCAGCTCCCACGCTGCAGGCGCTCCCGAAATGGGCCGCAGCGCGCTGGATGGTCTTGAACTGATGAACATGGGCGTTCAGTTCCTCAGAGAGCACATGGGCACCAACTGCAGAGTACACTACTCCATAGTAGATACCGGCGGTCTCTCCCCCAACGTAGTACAGTCCCACGCAGCAGCCATCTATCTAATCCGTTCCAACAACAACAAGAATGCAGCCGAACTCAAGAGAAGAGTTGATCTGATTGCAGACGGCGCAGCTCTGATGACCGAGACCACTGTAGAGAAGGACTTCATGAAGGCCTGCACCAATTACAGAGGCAACAATGTCCTGAACAAGCTTATGCAGGCTAACCTGGAAGAGCTTCCTCTGCCCGGCGTGGACGAAAAGGACATGGAGTTCGTAAAGAAGATAAACAAGACCTGCCCCAAGCAGGAATACGAAGTCCGTCAGGACATTCTGGATGTAATTCCTGAAGAAGAGCAGGCTGCCTTCATCAAGAAGTGCCAGGAGAACGACATTTTCGACTTCATCATGCCGCTGACTCCCTACAAGGACGGTGCAGGCTCCACAGACGTCGGCGATGTAAGCGCTGTATGCCCCACCACTCAGTGCAACGTGGCTACCTGGGCTTCCAAGACTCCTGGCCACAGCTGGCAGATCATAGCTCAGGGCGTTTCCGACTATGCTCGCGACAGAATGGTCTACTGCTCCAAGGTAATGGCCGGCGTTGCCATCGATCTGTTCGAGAACCCCGCCATCATCGACGAGGCCAAGAAGGAGCACAAGAAAAACTATCCCGATGGATATCAGTGCCCCATCCCCAAGGGAGTAAAACCCCGTCCTCTGGGCTAGCAGAGAATTGCAGGTCAGAACATCAGGAAAGGCTCCGCGATCGCGGAGCCTTTTTTCAATAAATAAATTATATACAAAAGAGACCTGAACCAGCAGGTCTCTTTTATTGTGGTTATGGCTGCTTTACTGTCTTCCCTTTTTTCTGCGGTAAACCAATATGGATACAGAGCCGAGCATCAGCAGGATGCCAATACCTGTGTACAGACCTGTTCCAATACCACCGGTTGAGGGGAATGCATAGCCCGTGGAGTTTGTGATCAGCAGAGTGTATACATTGGTGTCACCGTCATACTGCTTACCTGCACCGCTGGATGAAAGTGTCGTACCCTCATTGTATACGACCGCAGCATCTGTAGTGAGGGCAGTCGTAACAGATATGGTAACAGGTGTATTTTTCAGCAAAAACCCTTCAGGCGGTTTGGTTTCGACTAGTTCATAATCACCGACAGCAAGTTCAAATACAGTCTTGTTACCAGAACCGATAAGAAGGCCATCCGGGCCGGATGCAAGATTGCTGGCGATCCTAGTGCGATTGCCATGTTCATCAACACTATAGAAATCAAATACAGCACCTTCCAGACCTGTTGAGATGTTACCCTGCCCTACCTTTTTGAAACTGAGCTTCTGCTTTCTTTCGTTTACTATCCGTACTTCGTTTGATATAGCCGAAGAACTGACGATCTTATCAAAACTGACAGCACTGCTTGTAGAAACTGTAACATATCCATCTGCTGTGATCGTAAACATTACTTCTTCATCAGCTTTCTCAAAGCCATTCGGAGCTTCTGTTTCTTCAAGATAGTACGTAGCCGGCTTCAGATAAATATCTACGTCAGGAACTATACCGGAGGCAGTAGTAACGAGTGCCTCATAACCTTCCATTGGATAATAATCTCTCTGGTATACTTCACCCACCTTTATCTGTCTGTACAGAGCAAAGCTCGCACCCGGCAGCGGATCACCAATAGAATTTGTTTTAATAAACTTCAGCGAAGCAGGCTTGTTCTT
>JAFRWH010000171.1 GCA_017438085.1 Bacillota bacterium | reverse complement strand
CTCCGCCAACCCTAGAGGATTTGATCTGAAGGAGGATGTCTCACCGGAAGGTATAAGCTCGTCTGTAGTTGTTACTTCGTCCTCGATCTTGGAACATATCTTCAGTAGTATGCTTTCACCAAGAGGCGGAAGCTCCGGCCAGTCCTTGATATTGGGTCCCATCTTGATCTCTGTCTGAGGCTCTGCTTTGCCGAAACCCTCAAACACCCTGGATCTGTAGGGCTTGTCATCGAAATGATAGGAGGGTATGCTGCCGAAGCAGTCCGCAAACTCCTCTGAGCTGGTGATGAGCCCTCCGTTTGCTGCCGTCGCTGCAATTGAGCGGGAATCCATAAGAGCCACCGCTGCCATCTGACCCTGCCCGGGCTTTGAACCCTCCCGGTTGGGGAAGTTTCTGGTGGTGTGACGTATGGAGAATCCGTTGTGACTGGGTGTGTCTCCAGCACCAAAGCATGGTCCACAGAAGGCGGTCTTTATAACCGCTCCGGCTTCTGCCAGATCTGTAAGTATGCCCTTCTTCATGGCGTCTAAATAGACAGGCATGGAGGAGGGGTAGACGCTTAAGGTGAATTCTCCTGCGCCTATGGATCTTCCTGCAAGCACATTTCTGGCTTCCGCAAGGTTTGAGAAGTTGCCGCCTGCGCAGCCTCCCATGATGCCCTGCTGCACCTGCAGTCTTCCGTTCTTTATCTTGTCCAGCAGCGAGTAAGGGGCTCTGCCATCTGCAACTTCCGCTGCAGCCTTTTCAGTCTCCGCAAGAATGTCCTTCAGATTGGCATTCAGGTCGTCGATGGTGAAGGCGTTGGAGGGGTGGAAGGGCATGGCTATCATAGGCTTTATCTCAGACAGATCTATACGGACGCAGCCATCATAATAAGTCAGCTTCGCAGGATCCAGCTGTCTGTAGGCATCGCCTCTTCCGTGCTCTTCGAGGAAGGCTCTGGTATCCTCATCTGTCCTCCAGACAGAAGAGAGACATGCGGTCTCAGTGGTCATTACCTCCACTCCGTTGCGGTAGTCGGTTGCCATAGAACTGACTCCGGGACCTACGAATTCAAGCACCTTGTTCTTTACGTAATTGTTCTTGTAAACTGCGCCGCAGAGGGCGATCGCTATATCGTGGGGGCCTACCCAGGGTTGAGGCTTGCCTTCGAGGTAAACGGCTATAACTTCAGGATAGCTTATATCCCAGGTATCTCCCAGGATCTGCTTGACCAGCTCTCCGCCGCCTTCACCCACGCCCAGTGTACCGAGTGAGCCATAGCGTGTGTGAGAATCCGAGCCCAGTATCATGGAGCCGCAGCCTGCGTACATCTCCCTCATATACTGATGCATTACTGCCACATGGGGCGGGACAAATATGCCGCCATATTTTCTTGCTGCCGTAAGTGCATACATGTGGTCGTCCTCGTTGATGGTGCCGCCCACGGCGCAAAGGGAGTTGTGGCAGTTGGTCAGCACCAGCGGCATGGGGAACAGCTTCATACCGGAGGCTCTGGCGGTCTGAATGATGCCCACATAGGTGATGTCGTGAGAGGTCATGGCATCGAAGCGTATGCTGAGCTCTTCCATGTTATCCGACTGATTGTGGCTTTTCAGAATGCCGTAGGTGATGGTGCCTTTTCTGGCTTCGGCTTTATCGCAGACTCTTTTCAGCGCGCCCGCAGCAGCCTCGGATTCAGTGACTATCTCCGTTCCGTTCTTTAGATATATTCCTTCTTTGTATAACTTGATCATTTCTTTCACCACTGTTTTTATGCCAGGTCCGGGAGCTTTTCCAGTTCCTCGATGCGCAGTATATCGGAGCACAGCTTTTCAAGCCTTTCCCTTCCGAAGGCCTCGGAGCCAAGGGACATGAATTTGTCCTGCTCCTGCTCCGGACTGAGAGGTTTTGCAATGCTTCCCGACATGTCATCGGTCTGGAAGGATACAGTGCTTCCATCTTTTAAGGTCAGCTCGGTCCTGCTTCCCCAGCGTTTAGGATAACGTTCAGTAAACATAGGATCTGCAATGACCTCCGTGTTTTCTGCTATCCTGCGTATCTCGGGGTCGGCTATCACCTTCATGTCGAACTCCGCGTTTCCTACGGCGCCCTTTACGAAGGCTGCTGCGCTTGTGTACTGTATGCTGAACTTAGCCTCCACAGGAGTTGAGGGGTAGGGGCCTGAGCCGCACTGAAGCAAGCCTATGTCGTAGGTCCTGACCACGGCCTTTTCTATGTCATCAGGCTTTATGCCCTGTTTTCTTAAGGCCAGGGCTGAATCTATGGCGTGATGAGTAGTCCGGCAGCAGGGATAGGGCTTCTTGTCCATGTTCAGGATGGCGAAGCTCTCCCCGAGTCCGTCAGTCAGCTTTGACATGTCGAAGCTGTCGCTGACCGCTCTTAAGAGCCCTCCGTCCTTTGCATCCAGTATATGGACCGGCCCGGTCATGCCTCCTTTTGCAAGTATTGCAGCATCAAGTCCATTGACAGCCGCTCTGGCAGGATGAAGCTTTTTGCAGGTGGAACCCTCCGCCAGAAAAGCCCAGAGGCCCCCTGACTGGGTCCCTGCCATGCCAAGTGCGCTCACGGTCTGGTCTTCATCCAGATCCATGAGCTTTGCAGCCGCTG
>JAFRWH010000170.1 GCA_017438085.1 Bacillota bacterium | reverse complement strand
GTTTTCGGTATCGAAGTCAACTGTTATGCAGAAAGGAGTACCGATCTCATCCTGACTGCGGTAAAGCTTTCCAATGCTGCCGGACTGGTCGTAATCCACATTGAAATACTTGGCCAGATCCTGATAGATCTTCATTGCAGGCTCCGCAAGCTTCTTGGAAAGAGGAAGCACAGCAGCCTTGAAGGGTGCGATGGCGGGATGGAAGTGCATAACCACGCGGCTGTCTGTCTTGCCGTCCTTGGAAAGATCCTGCTCCTCGTATGCATCGCACAGGAATGCGAGCAGCACGCGGTCAGCGCCAAGAGCCGGTTCGATAACATAAGGAATATAGCGTTTCTTGTTGTCCATTGGATCTATGTATTCCATGGACTCTCCTGAAACTTCCTGATGGCGGGTGAGATCGTAATTGGTGCGGTCTGCAATGCCCCAGAGCTCGCCCCAGCCAAAGGGGAACAGGTATTCAAAATCAGTGGTAGCCTTGCTGTAGAAGCTCAGCTCCTCGGGTTCGTGGTCTCTTAAGCGCAGCTTTTCCATGTTCATGCCCAGGTTCTTAAGGAAATCTCTGCAGTAATTTCTCCAGTATCCGAACCATTCAAGATCCGTGCCGGGCTCGCAGAAGAATTCCAGCTCCATCTGCTCGAACTCGCGGATGCGGAAGATGAAGTTGCCGGGAGTAATCTCGTTTCTGAAGGATTTTCCAACCTGAGCGATGCCGAAGGGTATCTTCTTGCGGGTGGTCCTCTGGACGTTCTTGAAGTTTACAAAAGTACCCTGAGCCGTTTCGGGACGCAGATAGATCTCGCTCTTGGAATCATCTGTTGTGCCCTGGAAGGTCTTGAACATCAGATTGAACTGGCGGATGCCCGTAAAGTCCTTCTTGCCGCACTGCGGGCAGACAATGTCGTGAGTGGCTATAAAGTCCTCCATCTCCTTATTAGACCATCCGTCGACGCCCGTGATCTCTTCGCCGTGAGCCGCTGCATAGTCTTCTATCAGCTTGTCTGCTCTGAATCTGGCCTTGCAGGCTCTGCAGTCCATAAGCGGATCGGAGAAGCTTCCAACATGTCCGGAGGCGACCCAGACCTGAGGATTCATCAGGATAGCAGCGTCGATGCCCACATTATAAGGGCTTTCCTGCACGAATTTCTTCCACCATGCTCTTTTGATGTTGTTCTTGAGCTCTACTCCCACAGGACCGTAATCCCATGCGTTAGCAAGGCCGCCGTATATTTCGGATCCGGGGTAGAGAAAGCCTCTGTTCTTGCACAGAGCCACAAGTGTTTCCATTGTAAGTTCTTTTGCCATAATACCACACCAAAGCCGTGCGCCTTTTGGGCACACGGTTTTGTCCTTCCATATAATAATATTATTACGAGCAGCGAGTCCTGTCTTTAGGGCACCCTTCCGTCAGCAAGCGCTTTGACGCTTTTGACGGACGCCTCCCCTGCAGCCACCCGCGCTTTAAAAATCTAAGTACTATTCTTCGGGTTTTACTGATTCTTTTACAGCGTCAGCAAATTCGACTGCTGCATCTGCCACTGCTTCTACAGCCTCTGCGATCTCATCTGCTCTCTGCTCTGCTTCGGTAGCAAAGTCATCTACTTCTCCCATCTCGGAGAGATCCAGATCGGACAGATCGAAATCATCGGTTCCTGCAGCTTCGCTTTCGGGTGCCTTTCTCTTCAGCTCGGAGGTCTTTTCCTTTGCGAACTGAACAGCATCTGCGCCTGCGCTCTTTGCCATCTCAATGGCATCTTCGCTCTTTTCCTTGGCAAATTCTACAGCTTCTGTGCTCTTTTCCTTTGCCAGTTCAGCAAACTCAGCGCTCTTGGTCTTAGCGAACTGAGCAGCTTCAGCGCCCTTGGTCTTAGCAAATTCTGCAGCGTCAGAGCCCAGATTCTTTGCATAGTTTACGAATTCACCGCTCTTATCCTTAACCTCGTCCAGGATGACTCCGCCCTTTGATACTGCAGTATCGATGGCGGAATTAGCCTTTTCGGATACGTTAACAGCACTGCCGTCTTCCTTTATGATCTCGATGCTGCACTTGGTTCCCAGAGCTGCAACGGCGCCTACCAGCGCTGCCCACGGGAAGATAACAGTGCCCAGAATGCCGATGGTCACGGGCAGATTCAGAACTACATCGTCTCCCTTCTTGATGCAGATCTTGCTTACATTGCCCTTGCGGACCACTTCCTTGACCTGGTCTACAAGCTCATCGGTCTTGTTTCTGGTGACGCCCTGACCGTTGATGCCGTCTTCGATCATAATAATAGCTTCAACAACATTGGCATCGCACTTTTCAAGGGCTTCCTTTGCTTCCTTATAGCTTACACCGGTCCTGTCCTTAACAAGTTCGATCTTCTCGAGACTGATTTCCATGTTTTCAAAGTTTTCCATCTTTAATTCCCCTTTCACTTAATACTAATTCCTTCGCTTTTGAGCTTGTCTATGCCCAGCTGCCAGGAGATAAATGCGCTCAGTATGCTTTTCATTTTCGCCGCGGAAGCTTCCGGTATGGCCAGCTTCTCCATAGCATTCAGAGGATGGCGGGAAATGTAGCTTATCATTTGGATTATACCAGTGTTGATCTCAAATATCAATGGATTAAGCAGATCATGATCGTTCAGACTGTTCCTTGCGATCAGACCTCCGTCCTCCACAGAGAAGAGATACGGACAAATGCCCTCCCCCTTAAGACTTCCCGGGTCGATGGCCTCTCCCGTGCGCATGCAGGCGGTGTAGCCTATACCGCTGCCGAAAAGCTCGAGAGCCTTGATCTGGTATGCTATCAGCAATGTGTCATAAGCAGTTTTCCTCGCCTCCAGAAGGCTGAGAAAATCCACAAGCATTCTGAACAGCGCCGGCTGCGGTTCATCCTCTGCGAGTATCTGGTCTGTAAATTCCAGCACATATGATGCGGCAAAATACTTGTCTACATCCTCACCCAGCTTGTAAAAGCTTCTTATGACCTCTGCGCCGTTGATATTGAAGCTGTCCTTGTTTTTATAGAGCTCGTATCGTCCGTAGCAGAAGGGCCTCAGAGCCAGAGCGGACTTGTTTTTTCCTTTCTCGCTTATCGATGTTCCTGCACCGATCTTCCCATACTTTTGTGAAAATATGGTGATCATTCTACGGCCATTCAGTGTTTTTGTCTGCCGCAGTATAACGGCCTCGGTATCGGTGTACATTTCTATTCTTTTCTGTATCCGAAGTTGCTTATCGCGATGTCGCTGTCGCGCCAGTGCTCCTTGACCTTCACAAAGGTCTCAAGATATACCTTTGTGCCCAGCAGAGCTTCTATTTCTTCCCTTGCGGCTTTGCCTATGCCTTTGAGCTTGCGGCCCTGCTTACCTATGATGATGCCCTTGTGGCTCTGCCGCTCGCAGTAGATGACTGCGCTGATGCGGGTAAGAGTCTCCCCTTCCTCGTAGTTTTCGATCTCCACAGCCACTCCGTGGGGGATCTCCTGCTCAAGGTACATGAGCAGCTTTTCGCGTATGATCTCACTAACAAGGAAGCGTTCCGGATGGTCGGTGATCATGTCTTCGGGGAAGAACATGGGGCCTTCCTCCAGATACTCTTCTATCTTTTTCAGGAGAACATCAACATTCCTGCCCTGAGTGGCGCAGGTCCCGATTATGGCGTCGAAGAGTTCCATCTGCTCGTAGGTTTCGTAGATCTGAGCGAAGGCTTCCGGACCTATTGTATCGATCTTGTTGATGACCAGAATTTTAGGCGTTTCTGCTTCCTTAAGGAGCTTCAATATAAAACCGTCCCCGGAATTTTCGCCCTCATAAGGTGAGTCAACAATAAAAAGTATTAAGTCAACTTCTTTCAAAGTATTCAAAGAAACG
>JAFRWH010000169.1 GCA_017438085.1 Bacillota bacterium | reverse complement strand
CTTTTTATACCAGAAATACAGGCCTATGCAGGATACGATCAGCAGAATGTCCGCAAACACTGTCCCTTCCACGCCGAAGCCCACATTGTAGACGAGACTGTCTCTGGCGTTGCCTGCATCCAGCATGAATATCGAATAGGGCACCACGGAGCCGCTGTTTGGCAGGCCGAATATAATATTCTGGGTGAAATTCCAGGCGGTGTGGGCTGCCATTGCGCACCAGATGCTGTTGCCGTAGTAGACCATGAAGGAATAGAGTATGCCCACGGCTATAATATTTATGATCGCGAGAACGGTGACTCCGGGATTGAGCAGGTGCAGAATCCCGAAAAATACGGAGTTTCCGATGATGGCCACCCAGGGGCTTTTGTAGCTTCTTCTGAGCCGCTGGTAAAGGAAGCCTCTGCAGAGCAGCTCCTCGGCTGAGGACTGCACAAACACGCAAAACAGTATCCACAGCAGCGGAAGCGGTTCAAAGCAGTAGAAGCTGAGGAAAATGTCTTTATTCAGCAGCGCGGCAAAGGCGCAGAGGGCGTTCAGGAACATGCCAAAGAAGAAAAAGCCGATCAGGAACATTTTTATGTTATTTCCCGGTGATTCTGTCCACAGAGCCTTGAATATTGGCCGGTTTTTCTTCAAGATGAACATGTGAAACAGGACCAGTATCCAGATCCCTATAAACAAAACATAGAAAAAAGCCGTCTGGGACGCGTCGGACATGCTTTCGACTCCTGGTATCAGGTAAAGAAGGGATCCGAGATTCTGTCCGAGTATCATAAGGACAAAGCATAGCAGCCAGAGCCCCGGGAGGCTCAGAATTATCCATATCTTTTTACGTTCTTTTGTGCTTTCCATGTGTGCATCCTTTCCGGCGGAAGCCTTCAGACATGATAATATTTTAACATTATTCTGAAGAAAAAGCATTACATATTTCTGGGCTTTTCTTTTTGTAATTATTATTCCTCTTTTGTATAATAGAAATCGAAAACAATTACTTCAATCGATAAGACCTTTGCGGTCTTAAGGAGACCATTATGCAGTTTCTTATCAAAGCGTACGATGGAGAGGGCATGCTGGAAAAGCGGATGGAGGTTCGTCCCCGCCATCTTGAGGGCATGCAGAAGCGGGTGAGTCACATTATTGCGGCAGGCGGCCTGCTGGACGAAAACGGCAAAATGAAGGGCTCTGCCCTGATCATGGATTTTGAGAGCCGCGAGGAGCTTGACAACTACCTGGCAAACGAACCCTATGTGCTTGCAAAAGTATGGGAGAAGATCGAGGTAGAGACCATAAATGTGGTCATCGCAGGCGGAGAATTCATTAAAAAGTAAGGAGGTGCAAAATGAAATATGTAAATCAGCTGGAGCATCCGCATCTTATGTATAAGGCAGGAAAGCCCCTGGACTATGATTTTTATCTCAGATACAAGAGAGCGGCTGATGCATCTAAGGTAATGAGCCAATTCGAAATAAAGCCGGACATGAAACCAATCACTTTAGGTAATGGCGTTTCCAATGTGGCCGCAGGTGGCTGCGGACTCTGCTGCGCAGTAATGGCTGCGGACAGGCTCACTCCAAACAGCAATTTCGAGTTGGAGGATGCGCTGGATCTGGCCTATGCCAGCGGCGGAAACGGAGCTGCGGGCACGGACTATGGTCCCTTTGCACCTGCCTTTGCAGAAAAGATGAACTACGACTGGAAGGGCACCGCCAGCTTTGACGATGTCGATGAGTGGCTGGCTACCGGCGGCGTTGCTGTGGTGGAGGTTGCAGGAGACAGACAGGACGGCCACATCGGCGTATTCACCCATGGCTGGCACTTCATGCTTCTGCTTTACAAGAGAGCAGACGGTAAATACGCTATTCTGGATCCCTCCCAGACCCCCACAAAGTACGATGAAGAAGGTCGCAAAGGCCTCGTGGAGGTGGACGGCAATATCATATATGCAAGCAAGGAGGTTCTCTGGGAAGAGGCAAAGGACTTCGATGTCCCGTTCTATCTCTTCAGAAGAAAATAAAGCAATATGAACGCAATAGCACTATCATTTAACGCAG
>JAFRWH010000168.1 GCA_017438085.1 Bacillota bacterium | reverse complement strand
TTAAGGGCCTCAGCAGCGCGGCTGAATTCAGTCTCCGCCGCCAGCGCTTCCTTCTGAAGCTGATTGAGTTCAGCCTCTCTGGCCTGCGCAGTCTTCTTCTTCTCCTTCAGTTTATCTATGGGGACCCTTGCGTTTTCGGCGATTACAGCCTCTGCAAGAGTCTTCCTGTCATGCTCTATCTGATCCTTACGGCTCTCAAGAGCGGTAAGCTGTTCCTCCAGCTGGTGGAGCTGGGCGAATTCCTTCGCAAGATCGTTCTGAGCTGCAAGCTGTTCCTCCAGCTTCGGATAGTCCGCTGCCTGGTACTGCATTTCCAGCTCCTGCAGCCCCTTAAGCCCTTCATCCAGCAGATCCTTAAGTTCTGCCAGATCGCTGCAGCCCTCCTCCGCAAGGGAGGCATCCACCTGCTTCTTTTTATCAGTAAGCGAATCCTTCCTGTTTTTAGCGTTTTCGTAGTACTTTTCCGCTATCTTCTGCCATTTGTCAGCTCCGAAGATATTCACCAGTATCTTTTCCTTCTCGTCAGAGTTTGAGGTGAGAAGCTTTTCGAATTTTCCCTGGGGCAGGATGATTACCTGCCTGAACTGATTGTAGTCCAGACCTATTATTTCCGTTGCCTTGGCGGTCATCTCCTTTGCCTTGCAGTTTTCGAAGACCGGCTCCCAGACGCCCTTATCGTTCAGCTTAAGAAGGCTCTGCTTTGCGGACAGATTGACCCTCTTCATCTCCAGTCTGCGCTCAAAGGAATAGACGGAGCCCTTTTCCTCGAAAACGAATTTCACGAAGGTTGGGTCCGATGGCTCGCACCTGTTGCAGCGCAGCTGGGCAAGATCGTCCCTGTTGTTTCCGCTGCTCTGCCCGTAGAGGGCGAAGGTAATGGCATCGAGTATCATGGTCTTGCCCGAGCCCGTCTCCCCGCAGATAAGAAAGAGCCCGTCCTGAGCAAGGTCCTTAAAGTTTATGGTCTCATGCCCCTTATATGGCCCGAAGGCCTGAAATTCAAGGCTTATCGGATGCATTACAGAGTCTCCTTTGCGTATTCTTCCATAGATTTCCCGAAGCGTTCCAGCCTCTTCTCCGAGGCATTTTCCTTAAGCACGTCCCTGCAGTATTCGCTGAAGACCGCAAGAGGATCGTCTACCTTCTGTTCGAACTCGTCCATGCTCATGGTTATGGAAGCATCCTCCCGGTCGAAGTCCTTGCCCTTCACCTCCAGAAGATTCGGAAAGCGCTCCCCGAACAGTGCCATGGCCTCGCTGCCCACGTAAGAATCCGTCACCTCCAGGCGCACGTAGCCGTCCCTGATCTCCTGCGAATAGTTTCCATGCAGCAGCTCCTCGTATTCGCCCCGCAGGGTTGTCCTCACATGCAGAGGCTTCAGCTCTATGAATTCCTGGGACATGTCCTCTGTATCGACAAGAATGACGCCTTTCTTCTGGCTCTCCTCTGTACCGAAGGAATAAGCCATGGGAGAACCGCTGTATCTTATGCCGGGGCCCAGCTGCTGCTCCTTGTGGATGTGGCCGAGAGCGACATAATCGAAACCCTCGAATACGCTGCTGCTCACCCTAGAGGCAAAGCCTATCTCCGCAGCGCGGTCGCTGGTGGAGGTGACCGCATTGGCTATATATGCGTGTGAGACCAATATGTGCCTCCTACCCGGTCTGAAGCTGCTGCGTACCTTGTCCAGCACCACTTTATATGCATCCTCTACGGTCCTTATGGACTCAGCCTCTCCGGGATACAGCGCCCTTGCCCTGTCCTGGGTGAACCAGGGCAGCAGGTACACATCCGCATCCTTCAGTTCGACCATATCAAAGTCCGCTGACAGCTGGCCCGAGATGTAGAGACCGCTCTTTTTGAGCAGCTGATTGCACTGGGAGAGCCTTTCGGCGCTGTCGTGATTGCCCGCAATGCAAAGCACGGGAACTCCAAGCTCCCCAACGATTTTTGTCATTATTTTATCGTAGAGATTTACGGCATCCGATGAGGCGATGCTCTTGTCGAAAACATCACCTGCAATTATCATGGCATCCACCTTTCTTTCGGTAAGGATGCGGCAGATCTGCTCGATGAAGTGCCATTGATCCTTCTCCGAGCTCCTTCCTCTGAAGCTTATGCCAAGATGCCAGTCTGATGTGTGCAGTATTTTCATAAGTTTCCCTTCTTTTCTGACCTCTTAATGGATATACCGTCAGTTTATTATACGATCTGTTATTTGTCTTTCACAAACTTACATATACATGATAACACACGCAGTCTGCAAAAAAATGTACAGGCATGGAAAAATGAGAAGTTAATTGTAAAACTAAACGCTATTATATAAAAGACTCCGCAAAGCCTTGTATTTTGCGGAGTCTTACTTATCTATAGTCTTTGATCTGCGGAGTCTGCTGCTTATTCATAGTCTCTGATATAAACTTATCCAGCTGCGTCTGGTTCTTAAGTATCACAGCTTTTCCCGGATACTTTTCCTTCAGCTCCTTGTACTTTTCTCTCTTTGCTTTGCTGCGGCCCTTCCAGAGCACCCAATATACGAATTCAAGATCCAGTTTTTCGTCGCAGCCTTCCGCCATGTCGGGGCGCCTGCTGTTTCTGAACTTTCGATACCGCTTTGTCACCCGGCCAAGACAGTCAAAGCGGTTGAAGAGCATCATGATTATCTGATCAGCCTCCTCCATGCGCCGGTCGAATGACAGATTTGTGTATGTTCCGTCTATGACCCAGGAATCGTGGCTGTCAAGAAAATCTTCAACTATCTTCTGTTCATCCTCGCGTATGCGTTCCACCCAGTCCGGAAGAAAATGGACTGAATCGAGATGAAGGACATCCGCATGGTAATGATCTCCCAGCGTCTGCGCCAAGGTGGATTTTCCACTGCCGCTGAAGCCAATGATAGCGATCTTCATATTCTGGCTGCTCCTTTCAGAAACTGACACAGACAAAAGCTTAAAACAAAAACCCGCTGGCTATACCGGACCCACCAGGCTTTGCTGCGGCACATGGAGATATCTGCTTAATGCTGCTACCTTCCGATCCTGACATGGTTCACAGACTTCCATTGCGCAGGACCCGGCGGACCCGGTATAACCAACGAGTTTTATGACTGGGTAATTATATTATAGCGACCGGATTATTTCAAGCTATTTTATCATCTCTTCAAATTCTTCTTCGCTGATGACTGCGATTCCCAGGCTCTGAGCTTTGGTGAGCTTGCTGCCTGCGGCTTCGCCCGCAAGGACGTAATCGGTCTTTTTCGATACGCTGGAGCTGGTCTTCCCTCCAAAGCTTTCGATTATAGCTGAAGCCTGATCCCTGGTATAGCGGGACAGAGTGCCGGTAAGGACGAAGGTCTTTCCTTCAAAGCGCGCATCGGAACTTGTCTGCAGCTCCTCCATCTCCATACGAAGGCCTGCTGCTCTGAGTTTTTCTATCAGTTCTCTGTTAACAGGCTTTTCGAACCAGCTGACCACATCCTTTGCCGTGGTCTCGCCGAAATCCTGCAGCTGCTGCAGCTCCTCCGCAGTTGCAGACATGATCGCATCCATGCTGCGGTATTTTGAGGTGAGTATCTTGGCCGTCTGCTTGCCTATGCCTCTGATCCCGAGGCCTGTCACAAGCTGGTTGAGGCTGTTTTCCTTCGCCCTGTCGATGGCAGCCAGTATATTGCTGACAGATTTTTCTCTTCCGATTATGCCCTCTTCGATGAGTCTGTCTTTGTGCTGTTTCAGTGAGAAGATGTCAGAAATATCCTTTATGTAACCTTCTGATATAAGTGCCTCGACAGCGGAAGGACCCATACCTTCTATGTCCATAGCGTCCTTGGAGGCGAAATATATTATGCCTCTGGAGTCCTTTGCAGGGCAGCTTTCACCAGTGCAGAAGATGTTTATGCCCCCGTCGTCAGTAGCCACGGGAGAGCCGCAGACAGGGCAGAAAGACGGCATCTCAAAGCGCTTTGCATCAGCCGGCCGCTTTTCCTTCACCGCAGAAACTATCTCCGGGATGATGTCGCCGGCCTTCTGGAGCACCACAGTGTCCCCTATCCTTATATCCTTTTCGTTTATGAAATCCTGATTGTGAAGAGTCGCCCTGGAAACAGTGGTCTCAGCAACTCTTACAGGCTTAAGTATTGCCAGCGGTGTGAGCTTGCCCGTACGGCCGACCTGCACCACGATGTCCTCCAGAACGGTTTCCTTCCTCTCCGGCGGATACTTGTAAGCAACTGCCCAGCGGGGCACCTTGGAGGTCATGCCCAGCTCACGCCTCATCTGCAGACTGTCCACCTTTACCACGGCGCCGTCCAGTCCGTAATTCAGGCTGTAGCGTATATCTGCTATATGCTCTATGCCTGCCCATACCTCATCTGCAGTCTCCGCCATAATTATGTCAGGAATTACTGCAAAGCCCTGGGAAGCAAGCCAGTCAAGGCTCTCCTTGTGGCCTGTAAAGCTTTTACCTTCGGCGATCTCCAGATTGAAGATCCAGATATCCAGATTTCTCTCCTCGACCACCTTGGGATCCAGCTGGCGAAGCGTGCCCGCTGCGGAGTTCCTGCGGTTCTGATAGATCTTGCCTCCGGTCTCTTCCTGCTTCCTGTTGGCCGCCTCAAAGCTCTCCGTAGACATGTAGACCTCTCCGCGCACCTCAAGATAAGGCAGCTTTTCGGGTATCTCCTTTGGAATGGTCCTTATGACAAGTGCATTCTCGTAAACGCTCTCTCCTATGCTGCCGTCGCCTCTTGTTATGGCATCCACCAGCTTTCCGTCCCTGTAGCGCAGCACAAGTGTAAGGCCGTCGATCTTCTTCTCCACGGAAAACCTGGCTCCGGGCTGTTCGGCAAGAACTCTGTCCACAAAGGCATAGACCTCTTCTTTGCTGAAAACATCCTGTAAAGAGATCACAGGCACATCGTGCTGGACCTTCCTAAGCTCCCTTTTGGCCGTGCCGCCTACTCTCTGAGTAGGACTGGCCTGATGCATGAACATGGGATACTCAGCCTCCAGCGCCCGAAGCTCCAGACTCAGCTGGTCGTATTCATAGTCGCTTATCTCAGGGTCATCCTGGTTATAGTATCTGTCATTGTGATATGCGATGAGCCTGTAAAGCTCCTCCATTCTTTCCTTAGGATCTTTCATTTTACTTTAAACCTTCTTCAGTGGGGCTTTATCCTTGGCAAGTTTCTTAGTTCCGACCGAGTTGAAGATAACAGTTATTATGTTACCATTCACCTCAATTACAGTGCCTTCGCCGAATTTATCGTGACTTACCTTTTCTCCGGGCAGCAGCTCCTCCCCCGCCAGAGTCTGCTTGGGAGCAAACACCGGCCGAAGCGCCTGTACATTGGCTCTGGTCTCCGCAGCAGCTTTAAGAGGCGAACTGTAGCCGCGATCCTGCCCCGAAGCAAATGACGGGGCATAGCTGCTCCCTGTCCTGCGCTCGGAGATCGGCGAGGTATAGCTTCCATAGCTGTAATTGTCCGCCATGGAATCGTAGCGGTCGAAGGAAAGGCCCCTTCCCCTCTTGTCGTAAAGAGCCATTCCGCCCATGTATTTCTTATCTATCTCCTTCAGGAAAGGAGATTCGATAGTATAATCAGTCTTGCCGTAGAGCATGCGCTGCTCTGCGCTGCTCATATAGAGTCTTTCCTTGGCTCTGGTCATTCCCACATAGCAGAGCCTGCGCTCCTCTTCGAGATCATCGCCCTTATCTATGGTCCTGTAGCTGGGGAATATTCCAAGCTCCATGCCGGGCATGAACACCACGGGGAACTCCAGGCCTTTGGCAGAATGCAGGGTCATCATGACAACTGCATCCTGATTGGGATCGTGATTGTCAACATCTGCCTGAAGCGACAGGTCCTCCATGAACCTCTCCAGGGTAAGGGTCTCGCCCTGGGCCTTTGCCGCCTCTTCCTTTTCCTGAATGACAGATTTAAATTCCATTAGGTTCTCTATGCGTCCGTCAGCCTCTATGCTCTCCTGCTCCTGCAGCGCCGGCAGATAGCCGGTCTGGACCAGCAGAGTATCGTATATATCGCCCACCGGCAGCCCTTCCATCTGTTCGTGAAGCTCCGCCAGCAGCCTTGTAAGTCCCTCGACCCTCGGCTTTACCTTTGCAGAGAGAGACTCCACCACTTCAGGGGCCTCCAGAGCCTCCAGAAGGGCTTTCTGATGCATTTTAGCCACCGCTCTGATGTTTTCCTCGGTCTTGGAGCCAATGCCTCTCTTAGGCTCGTTTAAGACCCTCAGAAGCGAAATGTCATCTTTGGGGTTGAGCACCAGCCTCATGTAGGCCATTATATCCTTTATTTCCTTGCGGTCGTAATAGCGCATGCCGGAAAGCACCTGATAAGGCACATCCTTGGCGGAGAAGGAATCCTCAAAGCGTCTGGACTGGACATTGGTCCTGTACAGCACCGCAAAGTCAGAATACTTAAGCAGCGGGTTCTTGCGCATCAGCTCCTTCACCTTTGCAGCAATGTAGCGGGCTTCCTCCTTGTCGTCCTCGGCCCTGTAATACTCTATCTTCTCCCCTGCCGGCGCATCAGTCCACATCTTCTTGTCCTTGCGCCCCTTGTTGCGGCTTATCACGCTGTGCGCCGCGTTGATTATATTTGAAGTGGAGCGGTAATTCTGCTCCAGCTTGATCACCACTGCGCCCTTGAAATCCTTCTCGAATTCCATGATGTTGCGTATGTCCGCGCCGCGCCATTGGTATATGCACTGGTCGTCGTCTCCCACCACGCAGATGTTGCGGTGATACTCCGAAAGCAGCTTTACCAGCTTGTACTGAAGCATGTTGGTATCCTGATACTCGTCCACCATTACGTAGCGGAACTTGTCCCTGTAACGGGCCAGCACATCCGGATTGTCTTCGAAGAGCCTTACCGTGTTCAGGATAAGATCATCGAAATCCATGGCCCCGTTCTTCTTCAGCTCCCGGTCGTAGGCTGTATAGAGGGTTATGAGATCCTTGTAATGGAACACGCCGTCGTATTTCCTTGCATATTCCTCCGGGCTTATCTCGTTTTCCTTGGCGTTTGAGATCTCGCTCAGGACATAAGCCGGAGCGTTGCGCTTCTCGTCCAGATTCAGCTCCTTCAGCAGGTTCTTTACCAGAGCCTTCTGGTCCACGGTATCGTAGATGACGAAATTCCTGCTGTAACCTATGCGCTCGGCCTCGTTTCTGAGTATGCGAAGAGAAGCGGAATGGAAGGTCTGTATCCACATTCCGGGCTTGGGACCCACCAGAGCCTCGACCCGCTCCCTCATCTCCGCCGCAGCCTTGTTTGTGAAGGTCACAGCCAGTATATTATACGGGTCTATGCCCCCATCCTTTATCATGTAGGCGATGCGGTGAGTCATGGTGCCGGTCTTTCCGGAACCCGCCCCTGCCAGTAT
>JAFRWH010000167.1 GCA_017438085.1 Bacillota bacterium | reverse complement strand
GGCTTTATATCGTAGACAGGGGTCCCGTCCATCAGATCCGCACCCCGCACCTTTATTTCGATACGTCCTTCGCTGTTTCTGTCCACCGATACCAGCTCCACGCAGCTCATGGCAAGAGAATTCGGCCGGTGAGGAGATCTTGTTGCGAAGACCCCTATCCGTTTATTCCCGCCGAGCGCCGGCGGCCGTATGGTGGGAGACCAGGCCTTTCCCGTAAACCCGGAGAACTCCCAGATCAGCCATATCCTGCTGTAATCCTCCAGCCCGCGGAAAGCCTCCTGCACGGAGTATTCGGGCTCCATCACCACCAGGCTCACAGCCTCTTTAGCCAGCCCCGCCTGCTTGGGTATGCCGAACTTCTCTTTAAAATCGTTATGTATATATGCGATCGGTGTTATTTCCATTACTGCCTGCTGCACATCTTGATAATCGCCAGCTCAACGAGTATTCGGGGCTTGGGAGCCCACTTTGCTTCAGAAAGAGCCTTGGAAAGCTCCATGATGCAGCCTCTCAGCAGCTCCGTGTCGCAGCGCCCGCTCTGCTCCTTAAGCCTCTCCACATTCTCCAGCGAAAGGTTCAGCATATTCTCGGGATGCTTTGCAAAGCGGATGATAAGCAGATTCCTCAGGTGCTCCAGCCAGTCACGTCCGAACTGACTCGCCTCTTTTCCTTCCGCCATCACCTGGGCTAATATGCTCAGAGCCTCTCCCGCATCCTTTTTAAGGACCGCATCTGTCAGGGCTATGTGGGTCTCGACCCCTGCCATTCCAAGGAGGAAAAGCACATCTTCTCTTGTGAGATGCTTCTGCCCTGCAGTGCAGCGGTCGAGCAGCGACAGTCCGTCGCGCACAGAGCCGTCTGCATTGGCAGCGATAAGTGAAAGTGCATCCGCGTCGGCCTCGACCCCTATCTCCCTGCATATGGCTGCAAATCTTTCAGTCAGCATCTCCTCCGACACCCTTCTGAAGTCAAGTCTTATGCAGCGGGACAATATGGTGGCCGGAAGCTTGTTGGGATCTGTGGTCGCCAGGATGAAAACGGTATTTGCCGGCGGCTCCTCGAGAGTCTTTAAAAGCGCGGTGCACGCAGCCGGTGTAAGCATGTGGGCTTCATCGATGATGAAGACCTTGTTTCTGCCCACGACCGGAGGAAAGTTTACCTCTTCCCTCAGTATGCGCACATCGTCCACGCCGTTGTTGGAAGCAGCGTCCATCTCCACCACATCAAGATAAGTGCCGGCAGCTATGGCTTTGCAGGCTTCGCACTCGCCGCAGGGTCTTTCTCCATCGGATGTGCAGTTCAGAGCTTTAGCCAGCAGCCTTGCTGTGGTGGTCTTTCCGGTGCCTCTGGTGCCGCAGAAAAGATAGGCATGCCCAACGGTGCCTGATTTTATCTGGTTTTTAAGTATCTTTACGATATGCTCCTGACCTATGAGTTCTTCAAAAGTCTCCGGCCTGAAGCTTCGGTACAGTGCCTGATACATATGCTCTCCATTAAGCTGATACAAAAGCAAAAGCCCAATCTAAACTATTATACATCAGATCGGGCTTTAACTCAATAAGATACGGGCGATTAGGACTGCGCTTTACTCTTCATTGACTCCGGTCTCGCCGTAGTTCATATAGATGAAATTAACAACATCGGCTCTGATGCAGTCTTCGGAGGGTTTGGTAAGCGCTATGGGATTGTCCATTAATATGTTGTTATCATTTGCCCAGTTCACGGCATCCTCGTACCAGGTCCCCAGGCCTATGCTTCCGGGTTCGCCCATAGCTCTGTAGAGGAATGTAAGTATATGCGCATGAGAGCAGTTTTCCTCGGGGGAGAACTTGCCGGCAGAAGTTCCGTCTGTTATGCCCATCTCCACAGCCCACAGCACCGCATCGTGGTAATATGCATTGTCCGGGACATCCCTGAATGGATTATATGTGCTGGAAGGCGCAGGCTCTCCGGCTGCTCTCCAGAGGAAGGTCACGGCCTGAGCTCTGGTGACTGTTTTGCCTGGAGAGAATTTAGTTGCGGATGTTCCGTCTGTTACGCCTTCCGACAGAGCCCAGCTCACAGCTTCCCTGTAGTAGGAAGAATCCGATACATCGGTAAAACCAAGGGGTTCGTCCTCGATGGCTTTCTCAGCAAACTTCAGTTCAACTGAATAATTGCTGTCCAAAGACATAGTCCCGCTGGTCTTGCTGCTTATAAATCCAAGTCCCTTATACTCGTATCCGGGATAGGCTTCGATATTGCGGATCTCATAGCTTGTTCCTTTAGGCAGCGCTTTGTAAAAGCTGCTGACATTTTCGGCTGCCAGTTCCCCATTTATGTAGACATCGAAGTAGCCCTTGTAAGCAAGCGGCTCTGTATAGGATTTTGCAGAAGCCATGGTATTGCTGAAGGACATATAATCGGAGTTATCAGCCCCGTTAACGCTCAAAGTGAAATCGCTGCTGTCGGCGACCTGGAATTTATATCTCAGATCGATCTGATGGCTCTTCCCGACGCCTTCTTTCTCAAGGATCATGGAAAGCAGCATCATATAATCGCCGGTTTGCCTTGGAAGGAATCTTGCAGGCTGACGGCAGTCTATATCGTCATTACGGGCAAAGGACATATTGCCTATATTCTGATAGTTTTCGCCCTCCTTATGATAAAGCCCCAGGCTGTAGGAACCATTGCAGGGCAGCTGCACATCGAAATCGAACATC
>JAFRWH010000166.1 GCA_017438085.1 Bacillota bacterium | reverse complement strand
TTTTTGCGCTTCCCGTACTGGGAGCTCAGATAATACAGACTCTCTATGGCTCCGTAGACCTTATGATAGTGGGGCGCTTCGGCACGGCTGCAGATGTTTCAGCAGTGGCCAATGGCGTGTCCGTTATGAACACCATAACCTGGGTCATTTCAAGTCTTTCCATAGGCACAACGGTGCTTTTAGGTCAGCGCATAGGCTCCGGGGACAGGGAGGCTGCGGGCGACATAATAGGCGCCGCCATCTGGCTTTTCGGCTTTCTCGGCCTGCTGACCATGATACTGCTGCCAATTTTTGCAGTGCCCCTCTGCACTGCTCTGAAGGTTCCGGCAGAGGCTTTCTCCAAGTGCGTTCAGTATGTGACCGTCTGCTCCTACGGCGCGGTTTTCATCGTGGCCTACAATGTGCTCGGCAGCGTTTTCAGAGGAATGGGCGATTCCAGGACCCCGCTGCTTTCCGTTGCCATCGCCAGCGTACTCAATATTGCGGGCGACTACTATCTGGTGGCCGTAAGAGGCATGGCGTCTCTCGGCGCGGCTATTGCCACAGTGCTGGCTCAGGCCATCAGCGTCATCATCTGCATAGTTATAATCAGCCTTAAGGGACTGCCCTTCAGCTTCGGCAGGAAGAACCTGCGCTTCAACTGGCTTCCCGTAAGATCGACCCTGAACCTGGGCATGCCCATCACCTTCCAGAGCCTGCTGGTGTCCATGTCCTTTATCGTGATCCAGGTGATAGTAAACGACCTGGGACTGATAGCTTCCGCAGGCATGGGCGTGGCGGAAAAGCTTTCGGGCTTTATCATGCTGGTGCCCAACTCCTTCTCCCAGGCACTGAGCGCTTTTGTGGCGCAGAATGTGGGCGCCAGGGACTACAAAAGGGCAGACAAGGCTCTGGTCTATTCCATTGCCGCATCCTTTTCCATAGCGCTGGTCATGGCTTATCTGTCCTTCTTCCACGGGGATTTTATGGCCGGCCTATTCAGCAAGGACCCGGAGGTTATAAAGGCCGGCTGGGACTACCTGAGGGCATATGCAATAGATACGCTTATGACCAGCTTCATGTTCTGCTTCGTGGGCTATTTCAACGGTTTCGGCCTCACCCGCTTCGATATGATACAGGGAATTGTCGGGGCTTTTGGGGTCCGCGTGCCCATGGCCTTTGCCATGTCCAGGGTTCGCCCGGTATCCCTCTTCCTGATCGGCCTTTCCACACCTGCTTCCACACTGCTGCAGAACATACTCTGCGTCTGGTATTTTTTCAGAAAGAAAAAGCAGAGAGCCGCTTCAGCGGATGCTGCTTAGCGATGGCTCTGCAGAAATAAAATCGATCGTTTTCCTTTTAAGCTGTCCTTTGGGGCAGCTTTTTTGATGCACTTTTAAGAACTCGGTTTTATTTGGCTCTTCATTCTGCTAAAATAGTTCTCGAAATGGTATCGCTTATATAACGACAGGAGATAGTTATGGATAAGCAGGAGATCAGAGATATTTTTTACGGCATCTTCAATGCCAAGGACAACAATTTTGCCCACATTGCCAGCGAGGAGCTGGATGTGCCTCTTTTAGAGGAGCCCCTTATAGGCTTCGGCGCTGCTGACGACCCCAAGTGGGACGAATACAAGCGGCCGGAGGCCATAGGCGAGGAGTGGATGTATCCCGCAGACTGGCTTGATGGCGCAAAGACAGTCATTTCGGTCTTCTTCCCCTTCAGCGAGGAGATCAAAAGCCGGGCCAGGACCTGCCCGGAGGAGACCTGCGAGGCCTGGAATGCGGGGCTTGCGGCTGCCAACGGCTGGTTCAACAAGGAAGTGATCGCAGCCCTCATGGAGGCTCTGGAGGCTAAAGGCATAAAGACTGTGGCGCCTTCCTTTGATCCCAGGATGAAAATTGTCAACTACCCGGTGACAAACGGAGGAAAGGACGACCTTCACTTCGTTCCCACCTGGTCCGAACGCCATGCGGCTTATGTCTGCGGACTGGGGACCTTCGGCATTCACCGCCATCTTATCACCGAAAAAGGCTGCGCCGGTCGCTTTGCCAGCATCATTATCGATGCCGAAGTCGAGCCGGACGAAAGGGACTACACCGGGATATATGAAAACTGCATACACTGCGGTGCCTGCACAAGGCGCTGCCCGGTAGGCGCCATCACGGATGAGTTCTTA
>JAFRWH010000165.1 GCA_017438085.1 Bacillota bacterium | reverse complement strand
ATAGTAGTATTTAACTGGAGAAAAATGTGAGGAACGGGATGCATGAATGGATCTGGGCCAAAGAAAACAGAGGCAAAGGATGTATGAATGTATCTGGGCAGAAGAAAACAGAAGCAAAGGATGCATTAATGAATCTGAACAAAAGAAAACATAGGCGTGGGATGCATGAATGGATCTAAGCAAAAGAAAACAGAGGCGCGGGATGCATTAATGGATCTGAGCCATGAGAAACAGAGGCAGATGGTATTATGAAGGAATCTGAACCCAAAACAATAAAGGTGAGGGGAGCGAGGGTCCACAATCTGAAAAACATCGATGTGGATATCCCGCTTAACGGAATAGTCGGCATAGCAGGAGTGTCAGGCTCGGGGAAGTCCTCCCTGGCTCTTGGTGTGCTTTACGCAGAAGGCTCCAGAAGGTATCTGGAATCACTTTCCACATACACAAGGCGCCGCATGACTCAGGCGGCAAGGGCTGATGTGGATGAGGTGCTCTATGTTCCTGCTGCCTTGGCTTTGCATCAGCGTCCTTCTGTGCCCGGGATACGCTCCACTTTCGGAACGGGCACGGAGCTTCTCAACAGCCTGCGTCTGATGTATTCAAGGCTTGCAAGCCACCGCTGCCCCAATGGTCATTATCTCGAGCCGACCATAGACGTGGCGGCGGGAAGGGAGCTGATCTGTCCGGTGTGCGGAGAGCATTTTTACGCCCCCGGCGCGGAAGAACTGGCCTTCAATTCCCAAGGCGCCTGCAAGTGCTGCGGCGGCACAGGTACCGTCAGGACTGTAGACAGAAGCAGTCTGGTGCCGGATGAAAGCCTGACTGTAGACGAGGGCGCCGTGGCACCATGGAACTCCCTGATGTGGTCGCTGATGACCGATGTGTGCCGGGCTATGGGGGTCCGCACCGATGTTCCCTTCAGGGAGCTGACGGACGAAGAAAAAGAAATAGTTTACGATGGACCTATGGTCAAAAAGACCATATTCTACAGGCCTAAAAACGCTGAGAGCAGTCAGGCGGGCGAACTGAATTTTACCTATTACAGCGCCACTGCCACGGTGCTGAATGCACTTAACAAGGTCAAGGACGAAAAGGGCATGAAGAGGGTTGAGAAGTTCCTTAAGGAGGAACCATGCCCGGAGTGCGGCGGCACCAGGCTTTCGGAGGCTGCGAGGGCGCCGAGGCTGAAGGGCATTTCCCTGGCTGATGCCTGCAGAATGACTCTTAAGGAGTCCGTTTCATGGGTGAGCAGCGTGCCCGATTCGCTGCCCGAAGAGATGCGGGCAATGGCGAAAAGCATCTGCGAAACCTATCTTGAGGCAGCGAAAAGACTGATGGATCTTGGCCTTGGCTATCCGAGCCTCGACAGGGCTTCGGCTACACTTTCCACCGGTGAGCGTCAGCGCATGCAGCTGGCAAGGGCTGTCAGGAACCGGACCACAGGAGTTCTGTACGTACTGGATGAGCCTTCCATCGGGCTGCATCCGGCGAATATCGTCGGTCTGAACGACGTGATGCACGATCTGGTGGCGGACGGCAATTCGGTGCTGCTGGTGGATCACGACATACAGATACTGAAGGAGTCCGACTGGATAATCGAGCTGGGACCGGACGCGGGCGCGGCCGGCGGACGGCTGATCGCGGAAGGAACCGTTGAGGATATTATAAATGACAAGGTCTCGGTCATTGGTAAGTACCTGGCAGGAGATAAAACAGCTGCGGACGCAGGATCCGAAACCGCATCGGGTCTTTTCGACGAGGGCAGGATCCACATGGAGACAGGACCGATCCACACTGTAAAGCCGCTGGTAGTCGACATCCCCAAAAACCGTCTGACCGTGGTCACCGGTGTGTCGGGCTCCGGAAAGACCACCATGGTTCTGGAGAGCCTGGTGCCCGGGCTGGAGGCATACTGCGAAGGCAGCAGGCTGCCGGAGCATGTCACAAGGATCGAGGCTGAGGGCATAAAGCATGTGAAGCTGATCGACGCCACGCCCATCGGCATCAATGTGCGGTCCACCGTGGCTACCTACGCCAATGTTCACGACGAGCTTCGGAAGATCTACGCCAGGAGCGCAGACGCCAGGCAGAAGGGCTTTAAGGCGGGGGATTTTTCATATAATACGGGATCGCTCCGCTGTCCTGTCTGTGATGGCACCGGCCAGATCTCTCTGGATGTGCAGTTCCTGCCGGATGTGGACATTCCCTGTCCCGAATGCCGGGGCAGCCGCTACAGCAAGACGGCCAAAACCATAAGATACAGAAACAAGAGGGGAGATATACGGTCACTGCCCGAGCTTATGGATATGGATATAAATACCGCTCTGGAATTCTGCCGCGACATGGGCGCAGTTAGGCCCAGGCTGGAGATACTGCGCGATCTGGGGCTTGGATATCTGACCCTTGGCGAAGAGACCCCGAGCCTGTCCGGAGGTGAGGCCCAGCGCCTGAAGCT
>JAFRWH010000012.1 GCA_017438085.1 Bacillota bacterium | reverse complement strand
TAATAGAGACCTGAACTATGACAAGTACTTCGTTCAGGGCCAGGTTCAGACCGAAGCAGACGAAAGCTACACTTCCCACAACACCACACTGCTGGATGTGGATGGGGTAGTACAGAAGATACTCACAACAGACTATGTAAAGGAACAACTTGGGAGGGCTTAATATGGCATCCTGGAAAGAAAATGGCAAGATAAAGCTGATGATAATCGTGGGCACCCGTCCGGAGATCATAAGGCTGGCGGCGGTAATAAAGAAGTGTCGCAAGTATTTTGATACCATCCTGATCCATACAGGTCAGAATTACGACTATAACCTGAATGGAGTGTTTTTTAAGGATCTTGGATTGGCAGATCCTGAGCTTTATCTGGATGCTGTTGGCGCAGACCTTGGCGAGACCATGGGTAATATAATCGCAGCCAGCTATAAGGCAATGGTTGAACTGCAGCCGGATGCGGTTCTGGTGCTTGGAGATACCAACAGCTGTTTGTCTGTTATTGGAGCAAAGAGGCTACACATTCCCATCTTCCACATGGAGGCCGGAAACAGATGTAAGGATGAATGCTTGCCGGAGGAAACCAACCGCCGTATCGTTGATATTATATCCGATGTCAATCTGGCGTATTCTGAGCATGCCCGCAGCTATCTGGCAGACTGCGGACTGCCCAAGGAGCGGACTTATGTTACCGGTTCTCCAATGGCAGAGGTTCTGACCAATAATCTGGAGGCTATAAAGGCTTCTGATGTGCATCAGAGGCTTGGGCTGGAGAAGGGAAAGTATATCCTGCTTTCGGCGCATAGAGAAGAGAATATCGATACCGAAAAGAACTTCACCAGTCTCTTTACGGCAATCAACAAAATGGCTGAAAAGTACGATATGCCTATCCTTTATTCCTGTCATCCGAGGAGCCGTAAGCGTCTGGAGACTTCTGGCTTTACACTGGATCCCAGGGTCATCCAGCATGAACCGCTGGGCTTCCACGACTACAACTGCCTGCAAATGAATGCCTTCGCAGTGGTCTCCGACAGTGGCACTTTGCCGGAAGAGTCATCTTTCTTTACCAGCATCGGTCACCCGATTCCGGCAGTGTGCATCAGGACTTCTACTGAGCGTCCTGAAGCGCTGGACAAAGCCTGCTTTATCCTGTCAGGTATCGATACCAAGGGCTTGCTGCAGGCTGTGGATACAGCAGTTGAGATGGTCAAGGACGAGAAGAATGGCGGCGCCGTGCCTGTGCCTGACTACACAGAGATCAACGTTTCCGACAAGGTTGTTAAGATCATTCAGAGCTATGTAGGTGTTGTCAATAAGATGGTTTGGAGAAAGGATATTTAGCAATGAATATACTTGTTACCGGATCGGCTGGATTTGTCGGTCGTAATCTGGTGGAAAACCTAAAGAATATAAGGGACGGGAAGAACAGGACTCGTCCTGATCTTTTTTTAGAAGAAATATATGAGTACGATCTTGGATCCACCCCTGAACAGCTGGATGAGTACTGTTCCAAGGCAGATTTTGTGTTCAATCTGGCTGGTGTTAACAGGCCTAAGGATCCTGCTGAGTTTAAGGCTGGCAATTTTGGCTTTGCTTCTACACTGCTGGATACTCTGAAAAAAAACAGTAATAAATGTCCTGTAATGCTTTCATCTTCGGTTCAGGCAACTCTGGCAGGGCGATTTGGCACATCCGAGTACGGATTGAGCAAACGAGATGGCGAGGAGCTTTTCTTCAGCTATGCTACGGAGACCGGCTCTCCTGTATATGTCTATCGTTTTCCGAATCTTGTAGGCAAGTGGGTCCGTCCGAACTACAACTCAGCAGTCGGGACCTTCTGCAACAATATCGCCAACGATCTGCCTATAACGATAAATGATCCCTCGGTGGAGCTGGAGATGCTGTTCATAGAGGATCTGATCGAGGAAATGTACGATGCGCTGGAGAGACATCCTCACAGAGCAGAGTATCCGAAAACCGGTGAAGTGATCGATGGCATTGAGTATGATGGCGTTACTGCTCAGCCAGTTGCTGCTGGCCGCTATTGCTATGCGCCTGTCACCCATAAAGCTACTCTTGGCAGAATCGTTGAACTGCTGCATACCTTCCATGATCAGCCTAAGACCCTTGTGATGCCTGCGATTCCTGAAGGCAGCTTCGAAAAGAAGCTGTACAGTATGTATCTAAGCTATC
>JAFRWH010000164.1 GCA_017438085.1 Bacillota bacterium | reverse complement strand
TTTCTATTCCAAGGCCAATCAGGAGATCTACTCCTGCATGCTGGATCTTTACAGAAACAGCGAAGCTGTGGACGTCCTTACAGTCACCAACGACCTTATAAGGCGCAAGACCCTCGAAAGCGTAGGCGGAAGGGTCTATGTTGCCATGCTTTCCACCTCGGTGCCGACCGTGGCCAATGTGGTGCAGTACGCCCGCATCGTGGCTGAAAAGTCCATGCTCAGGAAGATAATCAGCGCCGCAGGCACCATGACGGAGGAGAGCTTCAACGAGGAGCTTGACAGCTCGCAGGTGCTGGATCATGCCGAAAGATCCATACTCGACATAGCAAAAGCGCGCCAGAGCAGCGATTTTACGGAGATCAAGACCGTTATGAGCGCCAATCTGGACACCATACACGAAAGGCAGAAGAACGGCGGAGAGCTGCCGGGCCTTAAGACCGGTTTTACGGATCTGGACAATATACTGAACGGACTGCAGAATTCGGATATGGTAATAGTCGGCGCCCGTCCTTCAATGGGTAAGACCGCATTCGCCCTGAACATCGCCCAGTATGCGGCGGTAAGGGAGGGCAAGCGGGTGGCCATCTTTTCTCTGGAAATGCCTAAGGAGCTTATAGGCATGCGTCTTCTGGCTATGGAGGCCAGGGTGGACAGCTACAAGCTGATGAGAGGCGACCTGGATGCGGAGGACTGGGAGAGCATAAATATGGCCTCCGAAGCTCTGTCCAAGGCGGACATACTCATCAACGACAGTTCTTCCATTACAGTGATGGAGATACGAAACAAGTGCCGGCGCATGACGGCGCAGAAGCATCTGGACCTCATAGTTATCGACTACATCGGCCTTATCGCGACTGACGGAAGGAGCGAGAACCGTCAGCAGGAGGTGGCAGCTCTGGCCAGATACCTGAAGCAGCTGGCAAGGGAGATGGAATGCCCTGTAATAGTGCTGTCCCAGCTTTCCAGAGGCAACACCGGAAGGCCTGACAAGCGCCCCATGCTGTCGGATCTGAGAGAATCCGGCGCCATAGAGCAGGACGCTGACGTGGTAATGTTTCTTCACAGAGAGGATTACTACAAAACGGCGGACAAGGAGAAGGACAACATCTGCGAGGTCATCATCGCCAAGCAGAGAAACGGCGAGACCGGCAGCGTTTATCTGAGCTGGCTCCCCAAATACACCAAATTTGCAAACAACGCCAAGAAGATAGAGGCGGATTTCGAAGCCCAGGACGTAACTGCCGTATGGTAGAAGAACGCGCTGCAGGCGGAAAGTAAAGCCATGAGTTTCAAGAAACAGGATCCCAGCCGTCATATACTCTACGAGACAGGTCTGGAGAACATTTTCATACTCGAGTACATGAGCAAGGCCCCGGGAGATTTCGTGAAGGCCTATGTTCTGGCGCAGATGTACGCCCAGCTGGGTCAGCCTCTGAGCAACGAGGACATAGCAAGAGCCCTTGGGATAAGCGCCGCTCAGGTGCAGGAATGCTGGGACTACTGGGAAAAGGAAGGCCTGATAAGCAGGAGCTATCCGGATCCCGAAAACCGCTGGGATTACGACGTGGAGTTCATAGTTCTGCGTGAGCAGGTCTTCGGGCGCGGCACCGTTTCGGCTTCAAGCCCAAGAAGCGCAAAGCTGGACAGCAAAGAGCTTTCCGGACTTTACTCCAAGATCGAGGAGATAACGGGAAGGCTGCTGGAGGGCAATGAACCGGTGGCCATAGCAGGCTGGGTTGAGAGCTACGGCATGGAGCCGGAGATGATACTGGCAGGCTACAAGTACTGCGTGGATCAGGGCAAGACCACCCGCTATAACTACGTGGGCAGCATACTTAAGGACTGGAAGGCCAAAGGCCTTGCCAGCGCTCAGGATGTGGAAGAGCATCTTGCGGATATGGACAAGCATTACGACCTCTACAAGAAGGTCTTCAGGGCTCTGGGCTTTAAGAGAAGCCCCGGGGAAGAGGAGATGCGCAGGATGCGCGCCTGGACCGATGAAATGGGCTTCCCCATCGAAAGGATACTGGAGGCCTGCGCCAAGTCCTCCGGCATATCCAACCCCAACATCAATTATGTTGACAGTGTGCTCAAGGCCTGGTATAAAGAGGAACACGGCGAGAGCCCCTCTGCCGGCAAGGACCTTTATTCAAGGGTCATGGCCCTCTACGAGGAGGACAGGAAGCGCAACAACGCAAAAACCGCGGAGATCCGCAGGGAGATCTACGAAAAGATACCGAGGGTGAAGGACCTGAACCAGGAGCTTCAGGATGCAAGATTCAAGCTCTCCAGAGCTTTGTTTATGGGGCCCAACGGGGCGGTCACCCAGGAAAGAGAAAAGAAACATATAGATCAGCTGATCGAGGAGCGCACAAGGCTGCTCAAAGATGCGGGCTTTGCTCCCGATGCCGGAGAACAGATTTACAGCTGTAGGCTGTGCAAGGACACCGGCGAACTGGACGATGGCTCCAGGTGCAGCTGTTTCAAGGAAAAGCTTGCGCTTTTGCAGGCTGAATAACAGAAGGACGGTTTTATGGCTCAGGATCCTGAGGATAAGAGCGGAAAACTGAATAATAACGAATACAGCAATGCCCGCAGGGACATACTTGAAAGAGCCCAGAGCAGCCTTAAAAAGCTCTCCGGGCTTATTGACGTTGAAGAAATAGACAGG
Organism: Bacillota bacterium; assembly: GCA_017438085.1. Next base: position 1,370 of record JAFRWH010000164.1, on the reverse strand, counting down.
GAACTGGAAAGGCAGAGCGAGGAGAAGGAAAAGGCTGCGGAAGGCGTAAGGGACCCGGGAAAGCTCAGAGAGCACAGGGAGGAAAAGCTTACGGCTTACAAGGCCAGGACTGCTCTTCAGGGCTACGAGGCAAGGACCGTAAGGGAAAGCTTCGTACACAGGACCTGGCGTCTGGTCAAGGGACTTAAAGCCTTAAGAGAGGAGCACAGATCTCAGCCCGAGCTTCCCGCAGAAGTAATAAGAGGGGACTGCCTTGCTCTTGTCTGGGACTGCTGGTCTCCTGTATGCAATGGCTGGACCGACATGGTGGATACCGGCTGGAATTTCCTTTCGCGCTTTGGGCGGGACGGCATAGATGCCATGCTGTGGCTGGCGGATCTCATAATTGCCGCGGCTTTTTATATCCACGGTGGCCTGCTCTGGCTCTGGGACAAGCTTTGGGATCTTCGCTTCTGGTTCGACCAGAACAAGGGCTGGGTCTTCCAGATCTTCGCGGGATCCGTAAGCATTGTGGCGCTTCTTGCGATATTCATAAGCTCGCTTATAGGCTACGAATACAGCTACTACGGCAAGGTCTTGGGGATAACCCGCAACCAGAAGGATGTCTACGAGGTAATAAACGACCTGGATCTGAGCCGGAAGATGTCAGACGCCACCGGCGCCAACATCTCCTTCGATGTGGAACGCGATATACAGTTCAAGAAGGTCTACGGCTTCAACCTCAACATAGACAGCAACGACGAGATATTCGATCACCTCTACTACATGAGAGATATACAGGTGCGCGCCTACGCTGTGGTCGTTGACGGTGAGGAGCTGGTCATACTCGAAAGAGAAGAGCTTGCGCAGGGCCTTCTGACCCGCATACTCAAGGACTTTACGCCTCCCAACATGGATGTGGAATACACGGACGTTCACTTCGAGGAGAACGTGATGGTCACGGAGGTGGGCGTGCAGCTGGGCGATCTTTGGAACTACGAGGACGCCAGAGTCTATCTTGAGACCGGCTATCTGAGCTCGGGCGAGGCTGCGCAGGAAGCCAAGGTGCATGTGGTGAGCACCGAGCTCTCCAAAAGCTATGAGCGCATAAACTACGGCACCAGGTACATCCAGAACGCCAGCCTCTATGCTGATGAGACCGAGCTGGTATCTGAAGGCGTATACGGCCGCAGGGAGATAGTTTCCCAGGTGGAAAGGGTCAATGGCGAGGAAAGCTCCAGGACCATAATCTCCAGCGTTCAGATCTCAGACCCCGTGGATGAAGTCATGTATCAGGGCACCAAGCCCATACCTGCAAGGACGGGTTCGGGAACCTTCATCTATCCGATGACCAGCTACACCATTTCCTCCAGATTCGGAATGCGCTGGGG
>JAFRWH010000163.1 GCA_017438085.1 Bacillota bacterium | reverse complement strand
TCTGCAGTAGAGACCGATGCCGATCATAACTCCGAAGAATATAACTAACATCAGCGCCTTGATAAACATTTTGAATTACCTCCGAGTTATACTTTTACACTTTAAAGCGTTTATGCGTAGAAGTATAGTGCTTCAGAGTGCTAAAGTCAAGCGCCTTTTTCACGTATTTTGCTGTTTATTTATACTTAAAAAAGTGGTATCCTATATGCAAAATCGATGAAAGAGGTTGACCATGTATTCAAACATACTGAAAAAGGATATGTCTGTGCTCCCAAGCTACAGCGATTACAGCAGCGGACTCGGACTCTACAGCCTTTTTAATATTTTTCAGGACCTGGCGGGAGAACATGCCTGCCAGATCGGAGTGGGCGCGATAGATCTGCGCAAAAAAGGCATGGTCTGGGTGATTGCCAAGACTCGTCTTAGGATATGCGGAAAGCTCCCCGGAATCACAGAGCCCTTTGAGGCTCAGACATGGCCCGGAAGACACAAGGGTATTGTAGACCCCAGATACTATCGCCTTCTGCAGAACGGCACGGTTTTTGCTGAAGGCAAGAGCGAATGGGTGGTGCTAAGGGAAGATACTCAGAAGATGGTGAATTTCGACAACATCTTCCCGGAAGGCTTTGAGTTTTACGATGAACTGGTCTGTGATGCAAGATTCGGACGCATAGATCCGGACTTTGACGACTGTCCGGTGCTGGGAGGGCACAGGATCAAATCCACAGATGTGGATTTTGTCGGCCACATGAATAATGTTGCCTATGTCCGGGCTGTGGAGAACTGCCTAAGCCGCGAGCAGCTGAACAAGCTTGACATAGATACTATAGATATTCATTACAAGCATCAGTGTTTCGAGGGCGATGATCTTCAGTTCCGCTACAGAGCTATAGAAGGTGGCTACGAGCTGGGCGCTTTTGTTGAGGGGCAGAATGTGCTTCTGGCAAGGATTACGCTGAGATAACAGGAACTGACGATATATTTACAGAATAAAAAGGACACAGGTTCTATCCTGTGTCTTTTTTATGCACGGCTGACCAGATCTTTGACCCCACACTTGCCTTTACCGGATTTTCCGAGGACTTACTTCTAAACTATGCCATGATCACAGGCAGATCTCTGCCGCCTGCTTACGTGGGTCCCTTTGCCCATAGCTGGCCTGGACTTGCAATCTCAGACCCGTGCACAAGCAATATAATAAAGCATAAAAAAGCGGTCCGCAAGGGAAATCGCGGACCGCTGTGTGTAATATTTCCGTTATGCGCCCAGTTTTTCAAGCGCTGCCTTGCGCAGAGCAACGCAGAAGACTTCCATAGCCTGCTCCAGTTCCTCTACAGGGGGCAGAGAAGGAGCAATGCGGATATTGCAGTCCTTGGGATCCTTTCCGTAGGGGAAAGTGGCTCCGGCATTGGTCATGACCACGCCTGCTTCCTTGCAGAGCTCCCAGGTGCGTTTAGCCAGACCGTCAGGAGTATTGAAGCTGATAAAGTATCCGCCCTTAGGATTGAGCCAGTTTCCGAGGCCTCTTGGGCCGATCTCGCGCTCCAGAGTATCCAGCACCATATCGAACTTGGGCTTCATGATAGCAGCGTGTTTTTTCATAAGCTCTATGGTGTGAGCCTTGTCCTTGAGGAAGCGCACATGGCGCAGCTGGTTGACCTTGTCAGAGCTTATGGACTGAATGCCGATAAGCTTCTTCATGTATGCCATATTGGCTTCGCTGCAGGCGAAGCAGGAGATTCCGGCGCCTGGGAAGGTGATCTTGGAGGTGGAGGCGAATTCAAAGAACATGTCTTCGGATCCGGCTTCCTTTGCAAGGGAAAGGATGTCGGGGAAGGGAACATAGTCCTGAGCGAATTCGTGTACGCAGTAGGCGTTGTCCCACATTACCACAAAGTCCGGAGCAGCAGGCTTAAGATTCACAAAGCGTTTGATAGTCTCTGCGCTGTAAATGCTGCCTTCGGGATTGGAATACTTGGGCACGCACCAGATACCCTTTACGGCAGGATCCTTTACAGCTTCTTCAACAGCATCCATATCCGGTCCTTCCGGCGTCATTGGTATAGTGACCAGTTCAAAGCCGAAGCTCTGGGTAACGGCAAAGTGGCGGTCATAGCCGGGAACAGGGCAGAGGAACTTCAGCTTGTCCTCCCTGCACCAGGGCTTGGGGCTGCGCAGCAGACCGTGGGTGTAAGCCTTGGAAATGGTATCATACATTAGCGTAAGACTTGCATTTCCGCCTACGAATACTTCTTCGGGCTTGCAGCCGAGAAGGTCTGCAAAAAGAGCCTTGGCGCTGGGCGCGCCGTCCAGTGTTCCGTAGTTTCTGGTGTCCAGCTTGCCATCCATGCAGTCTTCAGGTTTTGACAGGACATTCAGCAGATCGCTTACCATATCCAGCTGCTGCTTGCTGGGCTTGCCTCTGGACATGTCCAGCTTAAGATTTCTGGCCTTAAGCTCCTGATATTTCTTTTCAACAACTTCTTTTTCCGCTTTCAGTTCCGCAGGACTGAGCTGATCGTAAGGCTTTTTGATTTCGCTCATGATATACTCCTTTTCGCACAGCGAATGATATATGATGATTTATTATACGATTTAATGAGTGCAGAAAGCACAGGATTTACTTTTTTATTATACCATATTGCGAACATTGTTATCGATTTTATTTTTAATGTATATTATTACCGAAATGAAATAAAAAAGGTGTATAATAATTGTACTCATAAAGAGTACAGGCCGTCTTGACAAAGCAGCCTGCGGCTTATATATTACAAAGTGAACCGGTTCATGTTCCGGCTGTGTTGCTGTGACGGCTTTTTACCGGAGAAGGGAGGAAAAATTGCCGAAATACATTGCTAATCTAAGAGAAAAGATAACTGAAACTGCAAGAAAGCAGCTTCTCAGCGGCGGATATTCTTCCATGACAATCAGATCGATCTCGGAGGAATGCGGCATCGCTGTCGGCACTGTATACAATTATTTCAAATCCAAGGATGATATCATCGCAACTTTCATGCTCGCAGACTGGCTGCGGATCACAGCGGATATGAAAACTGCCGTGGATGCTGCAGAAAACGCCGGCGAGGCAGTCGATGCTGTAAATGACGGACTTGCTCAGTTCATATCCATCTACAGCAATCTTCCGGAAGACGAGAAAGCGAGGGCGAGCTTCGGCGCTGCAGGCAGGCACTGGCATTTCAAGCTCAGGTCCCAGCTGGCAACTATTCTGCGTCCCTGCTGCATAAAGTGGGCAAAGTGCTACACAGACGAGTTTGAAGACTTTGTCGCCGCTGAAATACTGGCCATGACCACCGAAAACAAGTATCAGAAGCACAGGCTCCACCTGATGGAACATTTTAAGGAATAATTATATTTATTTGCCCTGCCTCCGATCGAGGCAGGGGTATTTTATACTGTTTTAATGAACACGTTCACACATTTGCGCTTTGAACAGAAACAGGGGTTACAATGAGCAGCTTTGAAAACTTAAGGATAGTTGATAATTTCTATCAGACCTCCCTCTTTTTCCCCATGCCCACGGTCCTGATCAGTACGCTCTGCGAAGATGGGACAACGAATCTTGGACCTTACTCGCTGGTTCAGCCCTATTATGTGGCAGGGAAGGACTTTTATGCCATGCTGCTGAACTGCAGGAACTCATCTAATACGGCTCAGAACATACTGAGGACCGGCAAATGCGCCATCAATTTCATAACCGATGAGCCGAAATACTTCAAAGAGGCAGTAAAGCTCAGCTGGCCGGGGGACAGACCTGATGAAAAGATGCCTAAATGCGCTTTTAAGCTGGAAATGAGCCAGATACAGGAGGATGATCCTTCGGATATCCGTCCGCAGGTGATGAGTGAGGCGTTTCAGGTGATAGAATGCACATGGGTAAGGGAACTGGACGGCGCAGACAGGGACAGACCCGGCTGCCTGGATGGCTACGAGCCCCCGTATCACGATTTTAATGGCATCACCAGCAAGTTCGGCTGCACCTTTATCCTTAAGATAGATCGTATCCTGATGAAGAAAAAGTACAGCGATGCCATAATAAACGGTGTAAAGGCAGGCGATTTTCCGCCCATGCCCATAGATTTCGGATACAGAGACAGCAAGAACTTCTGGTATCACCGTCACCGCTGGATGAGATCCGAGCTCCTGCAGATGCGGCAGGCAAGCCTTGCAAGCGTGCGCTATGCCGCGGACAGGGCAGACGATAAGGTGAAATTCACCGATGATGCTCTGCAGACCATACTGAATGTGCCGCGGATATTCCTGCCTACGGTACTGAAGGGCTGCGTGCAGTGGGCTAAGGAGAATAATGTGGAGCTTGTCACAACTGAGCACATGAAGATCATCAACGACAAGAGATCCAAAGAAAAGAATAAGTAGCATAAGATCAAAATACATTGAAAAAACGCTTCTGTAAATAAAACTATTTCGATTGGCACAAGGCGTAGATTTATACCCGTTTTCTAAGCCTGAAGTGATTTGTGACAGAAGGATGAAAAATACAGGGATTTGTCAACATTGAAGGAAAGAGATTTAAAGGATATTGAGAGAATACATCACAAAAATGTCTCTGATATCATTAACGGTGATAGTACAGCAGGTAGAGTTCATGGCCTGCGATACTTTAGTGAATAAGAAAGCAGTTTCGGACACTCTGCGCTCATTGAGCCTTCCTGCAAGTGTGCCAAAATTGCCTGATTTTCATTGATTTGTCACAAAATGAGTTGAGCTTTCTTTTTATTTCTGACAAAGTGGCTCCTTTGGACTGGTGTTGTCAGAATAACAGTGAGCCGGCCATTTTTCATGCCGGAAACATAAGCGTGGAAATGCCTTTTGGGCTTCACAGGCTGTCTTATTGACTTACCGGTTCTCCTATCGACCCAATCAAAAGGAGACAGCTCCTTAGAACTGCCCCCTTTTTTAGAGTAACAAATGAAGTCTTATTTTTTGCCGCCCCAGGTAAGCATGTTCGCCTTCTTCAGGGCTGTGTAGATAGCCGGCCAAACTGCTGTCACGATAATGGTCGAGACGATAGTGTTCACAAGGGTGGCAGCGGAGTTTATCTTAGCAAGAGTCGCTGCCATATCCTGCGGAATGCCGAAAATATAAGTCTTATAGAAGTATCCGACCAGTGGATCCAGAACCACGTTGCAGCCAAGGGCGACCGCCGCGGAAATAAGAGCTATCTTGGTCTGATCCTTTACATTGGGCTTTTCTTCCTTATGCATGAGCTTCTGGGCTACAAAGCCTGTGATGAGGCCCATGATAAGTTTAAGCAGGAAGGTCTTGGGCGCTGAGGTAACGTAGCCGGAGGTAAGATCCGCAATGGTGAGTCCTAAAGCGCCTGCAACGCCGCCCCAGGGACCGCCTACAAGCAGCGCTCCCAGCACTACGAAGCTGTTGCCGAGGTGAAGAGCTGTGCGCTCCGTGCCAACGGGTATGTCTATGCGCAGCACCTGAAATCCGATATAGGCCAGAGCCGCAATAAGCGCGCACTGTACAAGCTTAAGCAGTCTTTTATTATCCATTTTTCTGCCTCCTTAGTTTTTACCGAAGCATTTCCACAAGGGCTGGAATAGTCTTTTCGAAAGCCACTCCGAACCTGGGATCTTCAGCATCCTTGATGGTCTCTCTGATTGTCAGCGCAGTGTAGTCGGAAGCGATCTTAAGAGCTTCAGCTCTGCTTTTGCCAAGGACGAAGCATCCTGCAAGCACGCTGGAGAATACGTCTCCGGTACCGTGATAGGAAGCCGCCACCTTGTCGTTCTGATAGGAGAAGAACTCGTTTTTCTCTTTGTCATAGCCCATGGCTCCTATCTTTCCCTCGCTGAGTGAGACCCCGGTGATAACAGGCACCTTAGTGCCCATGTCGGCCAGTCGGGTGAGCATCTCTCTGATATAGTCTTCAGAATAGTTCTCCTTATAAGGGAGCCCGGTAAAGCTGCTGGCTTCTGTTATGTTCGGCACGCACACATCGGCAATGGAGCAGAGAGACGCATTCTTTTTTGCGTAGCTTTCGGTGATGGCGGAATATAGCCTGCCGTTGTCGCCCATGACCGGATCTATGATGACCATGGTGTTTTCGCCCTTAAAGTCCTTCACGATCCTTGTGACTGTGTCGATCTCCTCCTCGCTGCCCAGATAGCCGGTGTAAATAGCATCAAAGCTTATGCCTTCCTTTTTCCAGTGCTCCGCTATAGGCTCCAGCTGGTCGGAAAGATCCTTGAAGGTGAAGCCCTTGAACATTGTATGAGTGCTGAGCACAGCGGTGGGAAGTATCGCCGTATCGATGCCCATGGCTGAAAGCAGGGGCAGGGCGATGGTGAGGGAACACTTGCCAAAGCACGAGATATCCTGTATCGACAGTATCTTTTTCAAACAGATGCCTCCTTGAAACTGCAGTTGACTTAATTGTCTGTTAATTTTATTATAAAGATAAGTGGCATTATTAATATCGCCAGATTGAATATTATTAACAAGGCCAGATCCTGCGCCAACGGAGGTCATCCTATGCTTACATACATTCTCGACAAGAAAAAGGGCAGTCCCCTGTATCTGCAGCTCTACGACAGCATACGGATGGATATACTGCAGGGACGCATCAGAGGAGGAGAGAGGCTGCCATCCAAGAGAACTCTGGCTGAGCATCTTGGCATAAGCAAGATCAGCGTCGAATCCGCCTACGCACAGCTCCTTTCTGAAGGCTACATCGTTTCCAGAGAACGTTCAGGCTATTTTGCCGTAAGCCTCGAGCAGCTGCCTGAAACGGCTGAGCCCGGTGCTTATGAGCCGCTTTCTGAAAAGCCCGAAGACAGTCCGGAGGAGCGCAGCGACATCAACGCGCCGTCTGCAGAGCTTTTTCCTTTTTCGGTCTGGGCAAGGCTTATGAGAAGCGTGATACTGGACAATCCGGACATGATACTTGAACGAGTTCCCGCCGGAGGGCAGCCCGAGCTGAAGAAGGCTATTGCCAGCCAGATATATAGAGAGCGTGGCATGAGCGTGGAGCCTGGGCAGATAATAATAGGCGCGGGAAATGAGTATTTCTACAGCCTTCTGGTGCAGTATCTTGGGCGCAGCCGGATATTCGCTATAGAAAACCCTCTTCACAGGAAGATAGACCGGATCTATTCGCTATCCGGAGCCAGACTGGCTGTGACCGATATGGATGAACAGGGCATGAGGGTGGATGAGCTTAGCAAAAGCGGGGCAAGCGTTGCGCACATCACGCCGTCACATCACTATCCGACGGGTATAGTCATGCCTATAACAAGGCGAAGGGAGATACTCAGGTGGCTGAGCGAGGATGCAGACCGCTACCTGATCGAGGACGAATATGACTCCGAGTTCAGCTCCGCCGGGAGACCTGTGCCAAGCATGCAGAGCCTCGACAGCAGCGGAAGAGTCATATTCATGAACAGCTTTTCAAAAACCATCTCGCCGGCCTTCAGGATCAGCTACATGGTCCTTCCTCTGGCTATACTTTCCTCCTGGCAGGAGAAGATGGGTTTTTACAGCTGCGCAGTGCCTTCCTTCGATCAGCTCACGCTGGCCAGGTTCATTTCCGAGGGTTATTACGAGAGGCACTTAAGGCGCATGAAAAAGCACTACCGGCAGCTGAGACAGGAGCTTGCGGAGAAGCTCCAAAGCCCGGAATTTTCAGAGTTTACGGAGCTCAGGCAGTCGGATTCAGGCCTCCATTTTCTGCTTGGTTTTAAAGGCAGTAACTGCTGCTTCGGTGAGGAGCTCAGGTCCAGGCTCAAGCGCTGCGGCCTGGAGCTTCCGCTGCTTTCGGACTACTATGTGGGCACGGCGCCCAGGGATGCAGAGCGTTTCTGTATAGTTCAGTACTCTGACATTTCAGCTGATAAACTGCTGCAGGGCCTGCGCGATTATATTAGCCTGCGCTAACCGCAATCCGCCCCCTTATTTCACTTGAAAAAAGATCGGTCTTACTATATAATTCTGTCAGCATGCCTATGGCATTCTTTTTGACATGGAACAAAAAACAGAAATTACGGAAAAAACTAAAAATAAACGAAATTACGGACTGGTCTGGAACTTCCTGAAGGGCAGCAAGGCATATTTCCTTTGCGGCGTGCTTTCTGCTGCTCTGGCTTCTGTTATGGAAATGATAGATCCTCAGATCATCAAGGCTGCGGTGGATAACGCCATAGGCGGAAAGCCCAGCACCTTCCCTGACTGGGTAAACTCCCTGGTAGACCGCCTGGGCGGTTTTTCCTACCTGGGGGAGCATCTCTGGATCATGGCTCTGGGCCTTCTTTGCGTTACCCTTGTGAAGGTAATAGCCCAGTTCAGCCAGCGCGTCTTCAACACCAAGGCTTCCGAGACCCTGGTCAAGACCATGAGGGATACGCTTTTCGCCCACATAGAGCGTCTGCCCTATAACTGGCACATGAAGAACCACACCGGCGACATAATACAGCGCTGCACCACTGACGTCGACATGGTCCGCAGATTTGTGGCAGAGCAGATGACCACGCTTCTGAGGATCAGCATCTATCTGGTACTGGCTCTTTATTTCATGTTCTCTATGAACTGGAAGCTGGCCCTTATAGCGCTGTCTCCCATGCCTTTTATACTCACCTATATCATTATCTTCCGCAAGAAGATGGAGCAGGGCTTCAAGGTCTGCGACGAGACCGAAGCCGAGGTCTCTGCGATCGTGCAGGAGAATCTTACAGGCGTCCGCGTGGTCCGCGCTTTCGGACAGGAGCGCAGGGAGCTGGATAAGTTCACTTCCAAGAACGGCGAATATACGGACCTGTGGGTGGATATGGGCAAGCTGATGGGCCGTTTCTGGAGCAGCCAGGATGGCCTGGCAGGCGTGCAGATACTGCTGGTATTCGTGTTCGGCGCCATCTTCTGCGTCAACGGAAAGATGACTGCAGGCGACTATATCGCCTTTATTTCCTATAACGCCATGCTGGCCTTCCCCCTGATGAGGATAGGCAGGGTCATTTCAGAGATGAGCAAGGCGGGAGTCTCCATAGACAGACTTTCATATATCATGGAGTCTCAGGAGGAGCAGGACAAGCCCGGCGCCTGGGATGCGCCCGTAAACGGAGATATCGAGTTCAGAAACATAAACTTCAGCTACGAAGGCAGCAGCGAAATACTCCACGATGTGAACTTCACGATCAAAGCAGGAACTACTCTTGGCATACTTGGCGGTACCGGAAGCGGCAAGTCAACTCTTATGCTGCTCCTTGACAAGATGTACCTGCTCGGACCTGAAGACGGAAGCATCACCATAGGCGGCGTGGACATCAACGACATACGCACCGAGCATCTGCGCAGGAATATCTCCATGGTGCTGCAGGAGCCCTTCCTGTTCTCCAGATCCATAGCGGAGAACATCTCCATAGCCCATCCAGGCATGGAGGAAAAGGACATACGGGAAGCCTCGAAGGCAGCATGCCTTGATGAGACCGTCACCGGCTTTACCAAGGGCTACGATACATTTGTCGGCGAGCGTGGCGTAACTCTCTCCGGCGGACAGAAGCAGAGGGCTGCTATCGCAAGAGCCCTGACTCTGGATGCGCCCATAATGATCTTCGATGATTCGCTTTCAGCGGTGGATACCCAGACCGACGCAAGGATAAGAAAGTCTCTTGAGGAGCGCTTCGGCACCGCAACGATAATAATAATCTCTCACAGGATTACTACGCTTTCCAAGGCGGACAATATCCTGGTGCTGGACAACGGCCGCGTTTCCGAGTTCGGAACTCCTGACGAGCTCAAGCACTCCGGCGGCATATATCAGAAGATATACGAGATCCAGTCCGGCATCGATACGGAGGAAGACGGAAAGGAGGACGGGAACGATGGAAGATGAATATAAGAACCCATATGACGTTCATCTGAAGTTCTTCGGAATCCCAAAGATGTGGCCTTACGTCAGAAAGTACAAGGGCGACATAATCAAGATGGCTGTCTACAATCTGATAGTATGCGGCATCATGATACTCAGGCCTCTGGTGCAGCGCTATGCTCTCAACCACTTCGTAGGAGAGAACACGCTGGATACCATGCCTATGTTCATCGTGCTGTTCCTGGCAGGCATAGCCCTGATGGTCTACTGCAATTACAGGACCATCTTCCTGTCCCTTTCGAACGAGATGCGTATACTCAGGGACCTCAGAGATGCCGCCTTTGAGCACCTTCAGACCCTGAGCTTCTCCTACTTCAATCAGAACAGCGTAGGCTACATCCACTCCAGAGTCATGAGCGACACCTCCCGCATCGGCGATCTCTTCGCCTGGCAGGTGAACGATACCGTATACTTCACCGTATACATCATCGGCGCGGTGGCTGTAATGCTTTCCATAAATCCGAAACTCACCGCGATGATAATGACTATCATCCCCGCCGTAGGCATCATCTGGAGCTTCTTCCAGAAGAAGCTGATACGCCTGAACAGGGAGATACGTGAGATAAACGCCGCCATAACAGGCAACTTCAACGAAGGCATCACCGGCGCAAAGACCATCAAATCTCTGGTGATCGAAGAGATCATCGATAAGGACTTTGTCGATACCACCCAGCGCATGAGAG
>JAFRWH010000162.1 GCA_017438085.1 Bacillota bacterium | reverse complement strand
TCTGCTGATAACCTGCACAAAAGGTTTCGCCTATGAACACCCCGAGATCGTCGTCAGCTATCTGAAGGAGCTGTTCAAAGCGGCGGACTGGGCGGCAGAGAACAAGGAAGCCTTCCTTGAGATCGTCTCCCACGGGGTCTACGATGCGGATGCTGCGGAATGCGCGCGGTCCTTCTCGGAGGACGTGCACAAGCTCAGGCGGCCTGCCATGACGGACGAGCTGCTCGCTCTGGCCGAATCCCAGAAGGATTTCCTGCTGAGGCAGGGCGCTCTGGAAAAGGATTTTGACATCTTCAGCTGGGCCGATGGTTCATTCCTTAAGGAGGCAATGAAATAAAATCGGCGTCATAAACGTGTACATCATAATCAGAAGGGGGAGCAATTACTATGAAACATACTTTTTCCTGCAGCCTTGTGCGCGGCGGTCTGATCGGAGGAGGACTTTTTCTGGACGACGAAGCTCTTACATACAAGACAGGTAAGCTGACGATAGAACCGAAATTACGGAATCTGGTGCTACCTCTTAAGGATATCACCGGCATCAGCTGGAAAACAGCGGTATTCCCGATAGCCACCGTAACGATGGCCGGCGGAGAGGAATACAGCTTTATGATCTTCAACAAAGCCGGATTTGAAAAGGCTTATGCAGAGCTGAAGGGCGAATAAAATCCTTTGCGTCATATTCCATGCATGTCACTGATAACAAAAACAGCCCGGAGCATAACGCTTCGGGCTGTTTTATTTCGCATAACATTCAAGAGCTTAGGCTCTCCTCCTGAACAACTATTATATCGTCGACTCCTACCTGCAGCACCGCTGCCAGTATGACCATATTGTCCAGAGTCGGCAGGCAGACACCGTTCTGCCACTTGTAAATTGACTGGGGGTTCGCAAAACCGAATACATCCTGCAGATCCTTTACGGTCATGCCTGCAGCGTTTCTCAGCCTTGCGATATTCTGCCCAGTCGCGATCATATCTATGATCGGAATATAGCACATTTCATTTACTCTCCGTTTCCGGCGCAGAGCCGGAACGGATCCGGTCTACGCCTTAAAGTTATATATGGGTTTTAATATTTCAATTACATCAACGGTTTCACGGACGACGTCCAGGATGTCATCCAGTGACTTGTAGGCCATGGGAGCCTCATCCAGGGTCAACTCGTTTACGGAAGTCGTATAAATACCATCCATGGCCTGCCTGTAAGCATCCATATCCAGGATCTCCTTTGCCTTTGTTCTGGACATGATGCGGCCTGCGCCATGAGGCGCGGAGCAATTCCACTCAGGGTTGCCCTTGCCTCTGGCAAGGATGGACCCATCCCTCATATTGATTGGGATCAGGACCAGCTCGCCCTCGTGTGCCGCTATTGCGCCTTTTCTCAGTATCATCTCGTCCACATCAATGTAGTTGTGGATAGTGTGGAAGGACTCTTCGGCCGTAAGCCCTGCCCTCTCCATTATTACCTCCGCCATTATCTCTCTGCTTCTTGAAGCAAAGCGCTGGCAGATATCCACATCGTGCAGGTAGTCTTTAAGATACTCCCCATACACATAGCAGAGATCGTTAGGGATGCTTGCGTCTCTTGGGGTCCACTTGAGCGCCGCCAGAGCGGCCTGTATCTCGGATCTCCTGCCCTGAGCCTTGTAGCTGTCGATGATCTCCTGACGGGCCTTAAAGTACTCCTCCTTGCCCTGGTTCAGCTCGATCGCGAGCTTCTGATAGAGCTCAGCCACCTGCTTGCCCAGGTTTCTTGAGCCGGAGTGGATAACCAGATACTTGGTGCCATCCGCCGCAGCCTCGATCTCTATGAAGTGGTTTCCGCCGCCCAGAGTGCCCAGGGATCTCTTAAGTCTCGGAATCTCCTTCAGTTCTCTGTAGCAGGCCAGCCCGGTAAGATCGAAGGCCTCCCTTCTTCCCTCCCAGACATTCCTGCCGGAGGGAACAAAGTGGCAGGCCTCATCGACCTTCTCAAAATCTATGTCCTTCTCCGCCAGCTTTACCGTATACATGCCGCAGCCTATGTCTACGCCCACCACATTCGGCACAGCCTTGTCCTTTACGGTCATGGTAGTGCCTACAGTGCAGCCGACTCCGGCATGAACGTCGGGCATGATCCTGACGCTGCAGCCCTCGGTAAAATCATAGTCGCACATTCTCCTTATCTGCTCTATTGCTTCATCCTCAACTACCTTGGCGTAGCATATGGCAGTTGTGACTTTTCCTTTTATCTCAAACATTTTATCTCCCTTTCAATAGCCCCTGACAAAAAGGCCGCCTGTCCTCCAGCGGGGCAAGCGGCCTGAACTACTCGTTTTATCTTTTGGTAAGTTCCAATTGGTCTGTTCCGATCTGTCTATCCCAATGGGCCTGTTCTTCCCGCCGCCTCTTTTCTGCATGTAAAATGAAGCTCATCAATATATTTTCCGAGCGGTTCGAGTACATATGCAGCTGAGTTCAGCGAAATAACGAACATCTTTTATCCTTTCCCGTCCTTTGGACGCTTTGCAGTAAAAATATATCACCGGGAGCGCCCAAAATCAATAAACCGGTAGTTTAAATTTACATTACTATTCCACGGGTTCACCGTCGATCAGGACCTTTACTATGCAGGTATCGCTGACCATGGGGTCTCCGTCCGCAATAACAAGATCCGCGTCTTTGCCCACCTCGATGGAACCCACGCGGTCAGCAATGCCGATCTGCTTTGCAGGATTGATGGTTATGGCCTTCAGCGCTTCAAAGGGATCCATGCCCGCCTTCACCGCAAGGCCTGCGCAAAGAGGCAGATATTCCTGAGGAATTACGGGGGAGTCGGTGATTATGGACACCTGGCAGCCCTTAGCGGCCAGTATTCCCGGAGTCTCCCAGGACTTGTTCTGAAGCTCGAACTTGGTGGCGTGGGTAAGCGTGGGGCCTACAGCCAGCGGATAGGGGCAGTTTGCAAGCTTGTCGGCTATCAGGTGGCCTTCAGTCACATGCTCTATGGTAAGAAGCACGTCGAATTCTTTTGCGAGACGGATGGCGGTAAGTATGTCATTGGCCTGGTGAGCGTGTATCTTCAGAGGGATCTCCTTCTTCAGCACGGGGATCATGGCCTCGCACTTGAAATCAAAGGCAGGACGCTTGGAGATATCGTCACCTGCGGCCTCCTTCTTAGCCAGATATTCCTTTGCCTTGAACATCATGTTGCGGATGACGGCCGCTGTGGACATACGCGCCGCGTTGCCCTTCTCCCTGTAGACACGCTTCGGGTTTTCTCCCAGAGCGCACTTCATGGCAACGGGAGTCTTTATGATCATATCATCGACGCAGATGCCCTTAGTCTTGACAGCTATCCAGGTTCCGCCTATGGGATTTGCGCTGCCCTGACCGGTAGCAACGGATGTTACCCCGCCCAGCGCTGCATTCCTGATAGTAGGATCGAAGGGATTGAAGCTGTCCTCCGATCTCAGCTGCGGGGTGCAGGGATCGCCCGGCTCGTTGTAGTCGTGTCCTTCAAAACCAATGCCCCAGCCATCCAGTCCCAGGTGGCAGTGGGCGTCTATAAAGCCCGGATAAACGCGAAGTCCTGCCGCATCGAAAACCTCTTCGCCCTTCTTTGGGGCTATGGACTTGGAGATCTTTTTGATCTTGCCGTCCTCTATGCGGATATCCGCTGCATAGGGCTCCTTTTTTACTGCATCATAGATCAGTCCATTCTTTACGATCATGAGTCTTTCCTCCTTCGATCTGTCAAATTTTTTTGATTTATCAGTATCTACTTCCGCCTCGGTGGAAGCGGGCTGCCTTCCGGTGCTCCATTAGGCATCATATACGGCTGCATATTTCCGCTGTATATCGTATTTTCAG
>JAFRWH010000011.1 GCA_017438085.1 Bacillota bacterium | reverse complement strand
TACAAGCAGTTCGAGCAGAAGACCGGACTGCAGATCATGGAAGGCTTTGGTCAGACCGAGACCACTCTTACAATAGGAAATCTGATCGGGACCACCGCAAGGGTCGGCTCCATGGGCAAAGCCACTCCGCAGTATCACATAGAGCTGCTGGACAGAGAGGGCAATATCTGTCCCGTTGGCGAGACCGGAGAGATCTGCATAGATGTGAGCAAGGGCGCTCCTGCAGGTCTGTTCCAGGAATACTTCAAGGATCCGGAGCTTACTGAGCATGTGCTTCACGACGGTTTCTACCACACAGGAGATACCGCCTGGAAGGATGAGGACGGATACTTCTGGTATGTAGGAAGAGTGGACGACATCATCAAGTCCAGCGGCTACCGCATCGGACCATTCGAGATCGAAAGCGTCATTATGGAGCTGCCTTATGTTCTCGAGTGCGGCGTTTCCGCAGCACCCGACGAGATCCGCGGCCAGATAGTAAAGGCTTCCATTGTGCTTACAAAGGGCACAGTGGGCACTGACGAACTGAAGAAGGAGATACAGGACTACGTAAAGCAGCATACTGCTCCTTACAAGTACCCCAGACTGGTCGTATTCCGCGATGAGCTTCCCAAATCCATCAGCGGAAAGATACAGAGAAACAAGCTGTAGCTGATACAGATCTATACGACCCAAAAAACATAAAATAATTTAACGATTTAATTTGACAAAGCGTATCTTTTGAGTTAAACTATTGCACAAATTAAAGGCGATGACGAAGAGAGCTTAAGAAAAGCGAGCCCCCAGAGAGCCGGGACAGGTGAGAGCCGGCGGCAGACTCCTTAAGACTGTAGCTTCTGAGCCGGGAGGAAGAAAGCATCTGCAAGTAGAGCCTCTCCGTGACTGCTGCGTTAATGCATAAGGCTTGTTGGAGCCTGAGTGGCGCTGTAAGCGCAATTTGAGTGGTACCGCGGGTAATTATTTAATACTCGTCTCAAAGCATTTACTTTGAGGCGGGTTTTTTCTTTTCAGGCCCGCCGGGAAATCAGAGGGGATAGAAAATGGCAATCAGCAGTGAACTCAACACAAGGATCCAGGACATGGCAGCCCGTATCAGGGAGCTGCGGGAGATCCAAGGCTTCAGCCAGGAGCAGATGGCTGCAAAAACCGAGATCAGCCTGGATGAATACATCAAAATAGAATCCGGTCAGGGCGACATGCCTTTCGGATTCCTCTTCAAAGCCGCCACCGAACTGAAGGTCGACGTAACGGATATCATCGAGGGTCACAGCCCGAAGCTGAAATCCTACACGCTGACGAGAAGAGGCACAGCGCAGGAGGTCAACACCGCTCACGGCATGACCTACTACAATATGGCTTATTCCTTCCAGAACAGAATATCCGAACCCCTGTATGTAAGGGCTATGTATAAGGGCGGCACAAGCGCATCCGACATAGAGCTTACCACCCACGAAGGTCAGGAGCTGGATATAGTCATTTCGGGAAGCCTGCTGGTACAGATAGGCGAGCACAGAGAGGTGCTCAGCCCGGGAGATTCGATATATTTCGACAGCAGCATGCCTCACGGCGAGATGGCTGTGGGAGGAAGCGACTGCGAATTCTACGCTATAGTGCTCAATCCCGATGGCGTGCCTATTCCGGAGCTTCAGCCGGTCAAGGCAACAGCGGATACTTCCATTATCCTCAGAGATGACAAGGACCGCATCTACAGAAAATACATAGACGTGGTAGAGAACGAAAACGGAACTCCCACCTCCATCACCTTCAAAAATACCGAGCATTTCAATTTCGCCTTCGATCTTGTGGATGCCATGGCGGAAAAGGATCCTGACAAGCTGGCTATGCTCCATATTTCCAAGGACTTTACAGAGCGCAGATTCACGTTCCGCGATATGAGCTCCTGGTCCAACAGAGCAGCTAACTACTTTAAGGCTATAGGCATCAAAAAGGGCGACAGGGTAATGCTTATTCTGAAGCGCCATTACCAGTTCTGGTTCGCCATGCTGGGGCTTAATAAGCTGGGCGCCATTGCGATCCCTGCTACCAATCAGCTGCAGGCACACGATCTTGAATACCGCTTCAATTCCGCCGGAGTCAAGGCAATAATAGCCACCGCTGACGACGGAGTTCCAGAGCAGGTGGACATCGCAGAGCTTACCAGTCCGACTCTTAAGCACAAGATAATCGTGAACGGACAGAGGGAAGGCTGGAGGGATTTCAACGAAGAGATAGAGATGTACCGCAGCCACTTCGAAAGGGGTGAGGACGCTCCAGGCGGAGACGATTACATGCTGATGTTCTTCACCAGC
>JAFRWH010000161.1 GCA_017438085.1 Bacillota bacterium | reverse complement strand
TCTTATCTGCACGGATATTTCCAGGGACGGCGCAATGAAGGGCACCAATCTGGAGCTATACAGGCAGCTCAGCAGTCAGCTGGACCTGGATATCGTTGCATCCGGTGGCGTGTCCACTCTGCAGGACATTGCAGATCTAAAGTCTTACGGTATATATGGCGCTATAATCGGAAAGGCTTATTACACTGGCGCTATAGACCTGTTCAAGGCCATAGATATAGCAGAAAACGGAGAACTCTCATGCTGACCAAAAGGATAATTCCCTGCCTGGACGTCCGGGACGGAAGGGTGGTAAAAGGCAAGAATTTCAAAGGGCTTTCGGATGTTGCATCTCCTGTGGACCTTGGCAGCTTTTACTCCGTATGCGGCGCGGACGAGCTTGTTTTCTACGACATCACCGCTTCTGCAGAAGGACGCAGGCTTTTTACGCAGATACTCACAGAAGTCGCTTCCAGGATCTTTATTCCTCTGACTGTTGGCGGAGGCATCAATACTCTGGAGGATTTCGACAGAGTGCTCAAGTGCGGCGCGGACAAGGTTAGCGTAAATTCAGGGGCCATCAGGGATCCTCAGCTGATATTCGAGGCCGCAAAGCGCTACGGCAGCCAGTGTGTTGTACTTTCAGCCGACGTAAAACGCGTGGACGGAAGCTATCATGTTTTCGCCAAGGGCGGCAGAGAAGATACAGGTCTAGATGCTGTGGAATGGATCAGACGCGGCGAGAGCCTCGGAGCCGGAGAGATAGTGCTCAACTCCATAGATACAGACGGCGTAAAGCAGGGTTTCGACCTTCAGATGCTGAGCGATGTCTGTGGAAGCGTTTCGATACCAGTCATTGCCTCCGGCGGCGCAGGATGCATAGAGGACTTCATAGAGCTTTTCAAAGAGTTGCCGTTCGTAGACGCAGGCCTAGCTGCCTCGATATTCCACTACGGAGAGGTAAGCATTGCGGATCTCAAGAAGGTCATGGCCGCAAACGGCATACCGGCCAGACTGTAAAATATTCCCAAAATGACAATTCGGGACCGTCCCTCGTTTCGAAAGGAGATAAGATGGTAAGTGTTAATGAGATGAAATTTGATGACAAGGGCCTGGTGCCTGCTGTTGTTGTGGATAAATTCAGCCGCAAGGTACTGATGCTCGCGTGGATGAACAAGGAAAGCCTTGAAAAAACAATGGAGACCGGCCTTGCAACTTTCTGGAGCAGGTCCAGAAAAGAGCTTTGGACCAAGGGCGAAACTAGCAATAACTACATGCATGTTGTATCCATAACAGCTGACTGCGACCGCGACAGCCTTGTGGTAGTTGCTGAGCCGGACGGACCAGCCTGCCACCTGGGAACAGAGAGTTGCTTCGATTACCCGGTCTGGGACAGCCAGGAGCTTTCCGACTTTACAGCAGAGGGCCTCTACGGGCTTCTTGAAGGCAGAAAAGAACTGATGCCTGAGGGCAGCTACACCACCTATCTCTTCCTGAAAGGCACAGATAAGATACTCAAAAAGATCGGTGAGGAAAGTACAGAG
>JAFRWH010000160.1 GCA_017438085.1 Bacillota bacterium | reverse complement strand
GACATCGATGCGATAGCTGAGATCGCGCACAGGCATGGCCTTCCGGTAGTTGTGGACAATACCTTCGGTACGCCTTATCTTATCCGCCCGATAGAGCACGGGGCTGACATCGTGGTCCATTCCGCGACTAAGTTCATCGGTGGCCACGGCACCACCATGGGCGGCATCATTGTTGATGGCGGCAGCTTCGACTGGAAGGCCGGCGGAAGATATGCACCGATAGCAGAGCCCAATCCCAGCTATCACGGAGTATGCTTTGCGGATGCAGCGGGTCCTGAAGCCTTTGTGACCTATATAAGAGCTATCCTTCTGAGGGATACAGGCGCCTGCATCTCACCGTTCAATGCTTTCCTGCTGCTCCAGGGGACAGAGACTCTGTCGCTGAGGGTGGAGCGTCATGCAGAAAACACGGAGAAGGTCGTAAGCTATCTTGCGTCTCATCCTCTTGTTGCAAAGGTAAACCATCCTTCGCTTCCCGATCATCCGGACCATGCGCTTTACAAAAAGTATTTTCCAAAGGGCGGCGCATCGATCTTTACTTTTGATATAAAGGGCGGAAGGGAAGAAGCTTTCAGCTTTATCGATAATCTTGAACTGTTCTCGCTTCTTGCCAATGTGGCGGATGTGAAGAGCCTTGTGATACATCCTGCAAGCACCACACATTCTCAGCTCACAGATGAGGAGCTTACAGACCAGGGCATCAGCCAGAGCACGATCAGGCTTTCAATAGGAACTGAGCACATAGACGATATAATCGCAGATCTTGAAAAAGGCTTCGCGGCGCTTAAATAGATTACACTTGATAAAACAAAAAGCCGGAACGCAATGCTTCCGGCTTTTGCTTTGTATTCTGTGAGGGCAGCGTTTCCCGTCTTCTATTTGCCAAGCTCCATGGTCCTCTTATATGCAGCAGTAACGGCTTCCATTACTGCATAGTGGAAGCTGTTCTGTTCGAGTACGGCGACCCCTTCGATGGTGCTGCCTGCGGGGGAGCAGACATCGGCTCTCAGTTTTGCGGGCTCCTGGCCGCTTTCAGCGCACATCAGGGCAGAGCCCAGGACGGTCTGGATTGCAAAGCGCTTGGCCTGTTCTCTTGGAAGGCCGCAGCGGACCGCTCCGTCGATCAGCGAGTCTATGAACATGTAGACGAAGGCGGGGCCGCAGCCTGAAAGGGCGCTTCCCATGTCTATCTTGGACTCATCCATGCGGCTGATGATGCCAGCGGGCTTCATAAGCTGAAGGAAAGCTTCTTCATCATCAGTGTAGACTCCCTCGCCGGTGGCATAAAGTATGACGCCGCCGCCCGCCGCGCAGGGAGTGTTTGGCATGATGCGTATGATTGGTATGGAGGGGAGTCTGCCGTTGCCTGTGTCGGGATCCAGCATCTCTCTTATTGATTCGATGGTGACGCCTGCTGCCATGCTTACGATGCAGAAGTGATCGTTTCTGGCTTCAAGTATGTCTTTTATCTCGGTGCAGGCTTCTCTCATCACCTGAGGCTTGACACCCAGGAAGATCAGGTCGCAGCTTTCTGCGATCTCTGCGGAATTTGATGGCGTGCATCCGAATCTTTCCGCCAGAGCCTGAACTTTTGCCTCTGACAGATCCGCCGCAAGTACCTGTCCGCCGCATACGGCCTTGCCGTTTTCGTCAAATTTGATCCCGAATGATTTGGCCGCTACAGAGGCAAGCACGCCTCCCATATTTCCGCAGCCTATAAAACCTGCTTTTATCTGTTTTTCCATGTCTGTTCTCCTGTGAAAAGCGATCCTTACGCTATCTTATCTGTCCGTTTCCGTGGATTATGTACTTGTAGGTGCACAGCTCCTCCAGCCCCATGGGGCCTCTTGCGTGGAGTTTCTGGGT
>JAFRWH010000159.1 GCA_017438085.1 Bacillota bacterium | reverse complement strand
TGGAAACTTTTCCAACATAACCAGTCTCATTGCTATAAATATTGGTCCACTTCAAATTACACTTCATAATCGCTAAATACCTCTTGTTTTCTTTAAAATCAAATAACCTATGAGTAAATGAATGAATAAATCATTCACTAACATTAAATTATACCACAATACAATGACTAATACAATAATAACCAAACATATAAATGATTCGCTATGTGTCGGTTTAGCGGGGACCGCTTTTTTCGTTTTCTATTGTCAATCTTTATAACAGGTATGAATGGTAGTAAGGTAGTAAGAGCCTATTTCGGCCCAACTTCTGGAATGGCGTCTTTCACTCGACTTGAACAAGAAATAGTTTATAATATATGAAAAAGCATTACTGATGCGCATTTTTGGAGGAAGAATTAATGGAGTTCATGAAAGCGTTGCTGGCAAATAAGATTTGGCGTGCCATTTTTATCTTTATAGGTTTTATTATTGTCGCTAACATTGTGATAATTTTTAATGAAATGTTTAATAAAAAAGCAAGGGAATTGAGAGCGATTAACAAAGCGAATGACAAAGAGAGGGAGAGAAAAGAAAGAGAGTTCAATGAACGGATAAGAAAAGAAGAGGAAGATAAAAAGAAGAGCGTGAAGGGGTCTCCTGAAGAAAGATACGAAATAGCGAAACAATGGCATAACGCGGGGAGATACAGTGAGGCGTACAGTGTATTCTACTCTCTTGTTGGTAAATATGACAATGCTGAAATGTTGGCAAGAATGGATTTTCGTGAGTGGTACGAAACAGTAAGAGGTAGAAGAAATAGCGTCGTGGGTAGTTTGGGAGACTACAGCGACACTAAGGTTATAAAGCTTGGCATTAAGGAAGTAAGGTATAAAGAATATATCCAAACGCTTTCAATAAAACTACTGATCCCAAACTAACTCTTTCGGTCTGGACAAATCTTTTTCAAGATGATAGTGCTCTTGAGGTATCCTCAGCCGTTAAAGAATATATCGTAAAAGACGCATCTGGTTTTATGCCTTCTATCGGGGCGATAAAACAGATAATTGCAGACCGGCGAATGCAAGACACATTGTCCGAAGACGAGATGTGGGCTATATTACGGAGAGCTGTTTCAAATGGAGTGTATGGAGCAGCTGAAGAGTAGAAAGGACCGTGCATGGAGTTAAAGGAGTTTGATTTCAGACCCGACTACAATAAAAGCGAACATGATATAGCAAAAGAGTTCTACCTTCCGGCTATGTGCAGCTCTTATAGATATGACAGAATATCGGGCTATTTTGGTAGTACTGTTTTTATCCTTTCTTGGTCTGCCCTTCAGGATTTCATTGACAACGGCGGTCGAATTCGTTTGATTTGTTCTCCGATTATTTCAGATATAGATAAGGCCGCTATGACAGAAGGCTATTCAGCCATAAATAATGAAATAATAAAGACATCGCTGTCGAAGGAGTTAGAAGAGCTATTTACATATAGCTACTTGTCAAAACCATCTCGTGCGTTGGCGTGTTTGGTTGCAGAAGGAATAATTGATTTAAAGATAGCCGTCCCAGAAAGCGGTATGGAACCTGATCTTGAAAGACTCTTTCATGATAAGGTAAAGTAGGTCAAAAATGGATCGTATATTGTGACGATCAAACCCAGCTTAGGTCAGTTTTATCAGTGCTGTTATCAAACGGATTTGATGCATACGAGTATCATTCTGAAATGAGTGGTGATAGAACTGAAACTATATCTTATTTTGGAAACAACGGAGGTATTCTTGTATCAATCAGATGCTTGGATGAAGGGGTTGACATTCCTTCAACAACTCACGCATTGATATTGGCTTCGTCAAAAAACCCAAGAGAGTTTATCCAGCGTAGGGGAAGAATACTAAGAAGGTTCCCGGGAAAATACTTTTCCCAGCTGTATGATGCGATTGTTATTCCAGAAGAATCATTTAAGGATGATGATGGCTGGAACTCAATAGTTATGGCTGAGCTAGCTCGTGCGATCCAGTTTGGTGAATGGGCGGAAAACCCATCGTGTGTTGCAGATCTTAGGATTATTGCTCGCAAATACGGGATCGATTAACATAGCAAAAAGGAACCTGTTTTAAATAGTTGTATAACGATTGTGTGTGAAAAATTGAAATCTAATTAGTATAGACATTCATTTGAGCAACTCAAGTGGTTTTATGAATTAATAAGTTTCGCCTCGGCACTAGACTTTCCTTAGTGAAGAGGCTTTTTTATAGGTGAATTTTATAGATAATACCTTAAGAAAAAGCAAAAAAAGGAGTGACTCGTCAACAAATTCGTCAACAAATCATAAATCTTCATATATCTATGGAAAACAAAAAACCTGCAACCCTTGTGAATTGCAGGTTTTTTCTTGGTGGATCATCAGGGACTCGAACCCTGGGCACCCTGATTAAGAGTCAGGTGCTCTACCAACTGAGCTAATGATCCATAAAGCACCCGATTTCGGTAGTTCCGAAACGCAAGAGCTATATTAGCACCCGAAAACAGGCTTGTCAAGGGAAAAAGTTCGAAAAACCAAAGTTTTTTGAACGGACAGATCATCGCGAAGTAAACATAAATGCCAGAAATATTCCTCTTTAATCTTGTTACTATATTTAATTCGTAATATAATAGATTAATTTATAGTCTAATCATGGAGGACTTACAGAATGAAATGTTCAGTATGCGGCTATGAGTTCGAGGATGGAAAGCTCCGCTGCCCCCTTTGCGGGACCAGAGCTCACAGGCCTGCTGTGCCGGAGATCAATTTCACCAGCGCCAGCGAAGCCTTTGATGTTAAGCGGGATGCTGCCGAGGAATCAGAGCCAAGTTGGAATACCTATGATTTTCCCAAGCCCAGAAACTTCAGGGACATCACCATGCGCTGGCCGACTTTCAATGCGCCATCGGAGCATGGCAGAGATCCTGAAGCGGTTGCTGCCGCAGAGCAGAGCTGGGCTGAAGCCGAAGCGCTGGCCAATCAGCAGGCTGCCCGCATGGCAGAAGAAAGGGCAGAGGCTGCCCGCCGTGAAGCCGCAAAAAAGGAGGCTGAAGCCGCAAGGATAGCAGCTGAAAGAGCCGCCGCAGAAAAAGCTGAGGCAGCAGCTCAGGAAGCTCAAAGGGCGGCGGAAAAGAGCGCTCTTGAGGCGCAGCTGCACTTCGCAAAGGACGATGTTTCCGAACCGGCACCCAGAGAAAGCCGCAAGGGCATTTTCGAGGAAAGCGATCAGCATATACCAAGCTTTGACGCCATATTCAAGTCTCACAGCGGTGATGCAAGTCTGGAGCAGACTGTGTCCGGCTTTGAAACTGTCACGCCGGAAGATGAGATCCTTTCCGAGATCGCCGCTTCTTCCCGGAGCGAAGAGCCTGTCAGCGGGATAAAGGATGAGGCTGCCGCTGAAGATTATCGCGCTCAGTACAGCGCCCTTGTCGCAAGCCAGAAGGAAGAGGAGGAGAAAGCTGCTCCCGAGACCGAAGAAAAGCCTGCTGCTGAAGAGATCTGGCCGGAAGAAGATGATGATAAGATCCCCACAGTTGAGGATATTTTAAGAGAAGGCACCGAATCTGCCAAGGCTGGCGAGGACGAGGAACTGCCTCCCGATATGGACTGGCTGCGTCAGCAGATCACCACAAGCGTTTACGGCATGGACGAGAGTTACGATGATGCACGGCGCACCTTCAGTTCCGAAAGCTGGATGCCGGAATCCACAGCAGATAGGGCCGAAGAAACTGCCGTCCCTGCAGAGCCATCCGGAACAGAGTCTGAAATAAGCGAAGCTGAAGTTCAGAAGGATGCAGAAACAGCTCCGGAAGAGCCTGTTTATGAAGCCGGATCCGAGTCTGCAGCAGAGCCTTCAGCTGAAGCCGCATCGCTTGAAACTGAGCAGGCAGCGCAGGAAGCATCGGCAGAGGAAAAGTCCGCTTCTGAGGAAGCATCAGCTGAAACGGCATCTGTTCCCGCAGAAACGGAACCGGAGGAGACCGTTGATTATATCTGGAATGCTCCGGAAAAGACAGAAACCAAGCCTGCGGATGATACTGAATTCGTGGACTTTACAGGATATACGGAAAAAGCCGGCTTTGAATCCAGGCGCCAGGAGGAGCCCGAATTTGAGGGCTTCGTAAAGCATACGCCGGAGGAGATCGCAGCTGCTAAGGCAGAGGAAGAGGCCCGCAAGGCGGCTGAAGAGGCAAGGCTTGCCGAGGAAAAAGCGGCCGAGGAAGAAGCTGCGCGCATTGCCGCTGAAGAGGCAGAAAGAAAGGCTGAAGAGGCCCGTATTGCTGCAGAGGAGCAGGCACAGAAAGAGGCTGAAGAAGCTGCCCGCAAGGCCGAAGAGGCAAGGTTAGCTGAAGAAAAAGCAGCTGAGGAAGCAAAGCTGGCCGAGGAGGAAGCTGCGCGCGTTGCCGCAGAAGAGGCAGAAAGAAAGGCTGAAGAGGCTCGTATTGCTGCAGAGGAACAGGCGCAGAAAGCGGCTGAAGAAGCTGCCCGCAAGGCGGCTGAAGAAGCAAGGATCGCCGAAGAAAAAGCTGCTGAGGAAGCCAGGCTTGCTGCAGAAAAAGCCGCTGAAGATGCAAAACTCACAGCTGAGGAAGCTGCGCAAAAGGCAGAAGAGGCCGCAGGAGCTGTTTCCGAAAAGGCAGAAGATATCATTTCCAATCCTATCAACGAGTACGGATACCACAGCGTTCCGATCAAAGAAGGCGAAGAGAAGCGTCCCGAGAAGTTCTTCACGTTCACAAAGAAAAACGAAGAGTTCCAGCAGCTTCTTAATCAGGAATATGAACGCATACGTCGCCTGAACAATACTCTTGACGGTAAGGAGGACGACACTCCCCTGCCGCAGCAGAAGCCCCAGCCGGCTCCTGTAGAAGAAGCAGCCAGCGGTCTTGAAGGCATTTTCGGCGAAAAGGCTCAGGAAAAGCCTGATGTAAAGACTCAGATCTTCAGCAAGCCTGAAGAAAAAGCGCCGAAACAGGAAGAGGTCATCAGCAGACCTTCATCAAATCCGAATGTCATCCCCGCAGAGACAGCGGTATTTACTGAGGTAAGTTCTGCCATGGGCAGCGATGCTTTCAGGAAGCAGACTGTCGAGACCAAGATCGCGGAGATGAAGGCTGCCGAGGAAGCGGAAGCTAAGTATCGCTCCGAACGCAGGAAGCGTCTGGAGGAGATGCAGCGCGCCAGAGAAAACTACTTTGCAAAGCAGGATGCTGCAAAGGAGCAGAAGGAAGCTGCAACCAGAGATACCGTAAAGGCAAAGGGTCTCAGCGAGACTGACGAGGAAGCCGCAAAGCTTGCCAATGGCGCAAAGGAAGAGGACAAGACCCAGACCGGCACCGCTTTGGAAAGCAAACAGCAGACTAAGGAATTCGATAATACAGAGCTTGGTAAAGAAATAGAGCCGGATGAGTTCGAATACGAACCCAGGCACAAGCATCCGCTGCTCAAGTTCTTTGCCGTGCTCGTGATCCTGCTCGGCTTAGGAGAGGGCGCTGTAATAGGCATGCGCTTCTTCATACCCGACAGCCCCGCAACGGAGACTGCGACCCAGATAGAACAGGCCTTTGTGGATGCAGGCTCAACTGCATATTCTGCAGTAAAGAAGCAGATAGACAAGCTCATCGGACTGGTCAAGCCAAAGACCGGTCAGGAGCCTGAAGTGGTGGACATTCAGGACGGCATGGATTTCCCTGCAGTCGCAGCTTCTGTCAACAAGAACATCAAGTCCGTCTGGCGCAACCCGGAGCTCGTCTACAGCGATGCTATTGAGACTGAGATCGAGGGTCTTGCAGACGCCACGGTAGTTGATGACCTTGCAGTCAAAGAGGCGGTCTACAAGACTATGATAGGCTACAACAGCAGCTGGGTGGATTATGCCAACAACAGCGACGAGACCGTTCTCGGCTACCTCAAGGCAGACCGGGCAGCCTACAGGAGCGCTGTCAGCTATGCCAGAAAGGGCCAGGTCGAAGAAAGCTTCGAAGAACTGCAGCTGGGCGAGATCCGCGACTACGGCGAAGGTGTCTATATTTTCGTTAAAGAACTCATATCCCTTAAGGACGGTCAGAATGTCAGCTCCGCCAATTTTAACTGGATCTATGATCTGGAAAAGGTAGGGGACGAGTACAAGATCGTCAATTACAAGAGTTTTAAATAGTTATTCTCCCATACTATCTCTAAAAGGGGGGACAGACCATGGCTGAAACGGCAAAAAAGACCAAGAAAAGAAGCGTGACCTCTATAATAAGGCTGGTCATAATCATTTTGTTTCTGGTGGCGATACTGTGCCTTGCGCTGGGAGACTTCATAACGGACCTCATATGGTTCAGGGAAGTCGGCTACACCGAGGTATTTCTCAAGGAGATCTTCACCAAGCTGGAGCTGGGCATACCCATTTTCCTCGGAGTCACCCTCCTTGCGGTCATACTGCTCAATGCGCTTAAGCAGGGCTTCCTGAAGAAAAACCAGCTGGTGCTGGAAAACAAGAGCACTAAAAAACGGGTCCGCATCATCAGCATAGTGCTGGCGGCTACATTCTCCCTGCTTCTGACTGTGATGATAGTCAGCGACCTGTGGTTTCAGATACTGCAGTTCATAAACTCCACGGACTTCAATGTGGCAGATCCCCTGTTTCACAAGGACATCAGCTTCTATATCTTTAAGCTGGACTTCCTGAGAGGCCTTACCGGAGGTGCTACGGTCATTATTGTGGGCCTGGCAGTGATGATAGGTCTTTTCTATGTGCTGCTTCTGGGCTTTGCAAGCTCCGCCGAAAGTGTTGAGGGCGCTGCAGCTGCTGAAACACCCGAAGGCGAAGGCCAGGAAACCGAATATTACAGCAATGCAGAGGAGGCCAGAGAGGCGGCTGCCCGAAATCAGGGCGGAAAAACCTATCAGGATATGGATGACCTGATCTCCGATCTCCTGAACAGGGGCAGGAACCGCGGCTCCCAGAGACCGAACAATTCCGGCGGATTCCGCTCAAAGGGCAAGGCTCTGCTGAATGTGGCAGGCCGTGAGATCATCATACTTGCCATACTGTTCTTCCTGAGCATAGCGGCCAATTTCTATCTCAGCCAGTTCAATCTGCTCTACAGCGGCACTGGAGCCGCATACGGCGCAGGATTTACGGACATCAACGTCACCCTGAACGTTTACAGGGCGATGATCACCTTCTCTCTGGCGGCAGCTGTATGCACGGCCATCGCCATTAAAAAGAAGAACATAAAGCTGGGACTCATCTTCCCCGTGCTCATGATAATCGTGTCCCTTGCGGGTTCAGGCGTCGCTGGCGCTGTCCAGAGCTACATTGTAGCACCGGATGAACTCAACAAGGAGAGCAAGTACCTTAAGAACAACATTGAGTTCACCAGACTTGCCTACAATCTGCAGAACATAAAGGTTGAGGAC
>JAFRWH010000158.1 GCA_017438085.1 Bacillota bacterium | reverse complement strand
TTGTGCAGGTTATCAGCAGACAGCTGTTATTGTTGACATAGGACCCTGGGATCTGCTCTGCCTCCGGTATCAGATTCTTCATAAGGCCCGCATCCGCATGCCTTACCGCTTTTATGGAATTGCAGAATACCGCATCAGCCTGTCCGTCGAGGACTGCAAGGACGTCCTGGGTCAGGAAGTCTGAGTCCCTGGTTTTTGTGGTGAAGCCTTCTATGGGCTTCGGCGGCGCGTCAAAGCACTTGATGGGCACGTACTCCACATCGTCAGGGGTAAGTCCGTAATATCCGAGAAGCGTTTCAACGCCCCGGATGGCCGTGTATTTTCTGAAGTCGAAAACCGCTTGATCCCTTACGGGTATGGCGATGCGTCTGCCCTTAAGTCCGGATACCTCGTTCAGCGGCGAATCCGCTTTGACGAAAAGTCCGACCCTCTCGTATTGCCTTGTCGCGCCCAGCAGCACGGAACGGTCGCCTTTCGACTGCGCCCAGATCGGCGGCATGTTGCCTCCGTCCCTGAAGTGCAGCGGCGCTTCCTGCGTAAAATGCGCCTTCTGGTTCTCCGGGGCCATGGACTGGAGCAGGGTGAATCTCCCGCCCGAACGCTCTATCATATCGATCAGGGCTCCATTGCGCATGATTATCTCAGTTGCGGCGCCTACGGGGCATTTGCTGAAAACTACCTGCATGAGAGCTTCCTCCTTTCTTTTATATGAACTTTATTCTATTATACCAACAATCAAATTCTATTCCAATATTGCCGGGATAAAAAACGACAGGAGAGAAATTGTTATGGATGAACTGACATTCAGATATGCAAAGGAAGAGGACTGCAGCCTGATCCTGAGTTTTATTAAGGGACTGGCAAAACTGGCATATATTTCGCCGCCATTTTATTATTCCTCAGAATGTGTTACAATCATCGGGTAATGTTTTATTGCAAGGAGGTTATCATGAACCGGAAAATAACATCGATACTTCTGGTACTGTGCATGATCCTTTCTATGTACAGCACCGTATTTGCGATGGAAGGCGTGGAGGCGCCAAAGGACGGCGATACCTTTGTCATAACGAGTATCGGCGTTCCTGAGGATGCTGGTGACCCAGCGCTGGATTACGCTGAGGCGTCCAACTGGGCTTATTTCGAGGCTGACAAGGACAAGCCGATCGACGTTTTCCTGATCTGCCCCACCGTTGACACCAGGAGCGAGACCAATTCCTTCGATCTGAACGAAAAGCTCAAGGGCAAGTTCGTCAGCGCTCTGGACATGGAGCGGGGCATCTACGAGGAGGGCGCAAGGATGTTCTCTCCCTATTACCGCCAGATGTCCATGAATGCGTATAAGCTGGACGAAGGGCAACAGGCTCAGGCCAGGGCTGTAGCGTACAACGATATTTCAGCAGCTTTCCGCTGGTATCTTGACAATCAGAATGGCGGCAGAGGCCTTATACTTGCAGGCTTCTCTCAGGGCTCCGATATGTGTCTGGAGCTGCTTAAGGAGTACTTCGGCGGCGAGGGCGCTGAAGCAAAGGCGCTGCGCGATAAGCTGATCGCCGTATATTCCATAGGCTGGTCTGTTACCGAAGAGATGGCGGCTGCATATCCCCAGATCGTCCCTGCACAGGGCGAGACCGACACCGGCGTGGTGGTCTGCTTCGACTGCGAAGACGGATCGCTGGACGGAACACTTGTAAATCCTGCGGGTACCAGAGCCCTTTCCATCAATCCCCTGAACTGGAAGACCGACAGAACAGCAGCGGACAAGGCTCTGAACAAGGGTGCTGTAATGTCCACCGGCGCAGAGCCGGTTCCTGAGCTTTGCGGAGCCTATATCGGAGAGCGCGGCGAGCTGGTGGTGACAGATGTTATGGCTGCTGATTATCCTGCCGTAATTGACATCTTCCCGGAGGGCTCCTATCACATATATGACTACATGTTCTTCTTCTCCAATCTGAAGGAGAACGTTGCGGTAAGAACGGCCGCCTGGCAGGCTGAACACCCCTTCAGGGATGTGGCTGACGGCCTCTGGTACAGCGATGCAGTTCAGTATGTCAATGAAAAGGGACTGATGGACGGCACAAGCACCGGCATCTTCAATCCCGACAGACCGTTTACAAGAGCTCAGTTGGTTACCGTGCTCTGGAGGGTCGCAGGCGAGCCTGTTGTGAATTATGCGCTTCCCTACAGCGATGTTCAGCAGGGTCTCTGGTACAGTGAGGCAGTCCGCTGGGCTGCGGCAGAAAAAATAACTGATAAGAGCTCCGGCGCTTTCGGACCCAACGAGCCTATAAGCCGCGAGGAGACTGTAAAGCTCTTCTGGAATGCAGCAAAGCAGCAGGGAGTTGATGTAAGCGTCGGAGAAGATACCAATATACTCAGCTATGACGATGCTTTTGCTATCTCCGAAGGCTATGCTCCCGCCATGCAGTGGGCTGTGGGCAGCGGCCTTGTGGAGGGCAGCAATGGAAAGCTGAATCCCCATGGCAGCTTAAGCCGCGCGCAGGCTGCAATGCTTCTGCAGCGCTTCTGCGGCATCATTAAGTCCCAGTCACCCCTGTCTTTGTGGACGGATGATGCAGCAGCTGCAAAGTCTCTGATGGATTACATAGATGCCGTCACCGAGGAGGGCGGAAAGGACTACATTCCCGAGACCGACCGGATCGCAGTCTTTGACCTGGACGGCACCCTGTTCTGCGAGACCGACCCCAACTATTTCGATTACACCCTGCTCAAGTACAGGGTTCTGGAGGATCCTGAATACAAGGACAAGGCTTCCGACTTTGAAAAGGAAGTGGCGAATAAGATAAAGGAGCAGAACGAGACCGGCAAGTCCTTCAGCGGTCTTGAGGTGGATCACGGCAAGGCTGTGGCTTCCGCCTTCTCAGGTATGACTGTGGATGAGTTCAACGCCTACATCCAGGAGTTCAAGAAGCAGGAGATGCCCAGCTACAACGGCATGCTTCGCGGCGAGGGCTGGTACCGGCCAATGCTGCAGGTGGTGGATTATCTTAAGGAGAACGGCTTTACAGTCTATGTGGTTAGCGGCACCGACAGACTCATCGTCCGCGGCATCGCCTTTGATTCGCCTCTTGGACTTCCCAATCGCCAGATCATCGGTTCTGACGAGACCATAGTCTCCAGCGCTCAGGGGGCTGAGGACGGCCTGAATTATGTTTTCAGGGACGGCGAGCAGCTGATACTGGGCGGAGATTTCATAATCAAGAACCTCAAGATGAATAAGGTTTCGGTTATTATGCAGGAGATCGGCCAGCAGCCTGTGCTTTCCTTCGGGAACAGCACCGGAGACAGCTCCATGGCTGAATACGTAACCTACAACAACAAGTACAGGAGTCTGGCCTTCATGCTCTGCTGCGATGATACCGAGCGCGAGAACGGCAATCAGTCCAAGGCTGAAAAGATGTATCAGCTCTGCGAGGAGTTCGACTGGGTGCCCATCTCCATGAAGAACGACTGGACAACTATTTACGGTGAAGGCGTTACCTACACCGGCGGACAATAAAGGAAAGGCATGACATGAAAAAAATCGGTCTGATAATTAATCCTCTTGCAGGCATAGGCGGCCCCATGGGGCTTAAGGGCAGCGACGGCGACGAGATCGTGGAAAAGGCTCTGGCAATGGGAGCAGTGCCGCAGTCGGAGAACAGAGTGCGTACGGCACTGGAGGTGCTTAAGACCTGGTCCGGGGCGGAGTTTTCCTTCCTCTGCTGGGGCGGCGCCATGGGCGAGAACCTGCTGAAGGATATGGGCTTTGAATACGACGTCGTGGGCAGGCCTGCAGGAGAGCGTTCCAAAGCTTCCGACACGGAAGCTGCTGTAAGGGCGATGGCGCTTGCAGGAGCTGAAATACTGGTATTTGCAGGCGGCGATGGCACCGCAAGAAATGTATGCGCAGCCTATGAAAGCCTCAGGGCTGAGGGCAATTCCAGGGATGTGCCCGTGATCGGGATCCCCACCGGCGTCAAGATCCACTCTGCAGTATATGCCCTGAATCCCATAAATGCGGGCTGGCTGCTTAAGGACTGGCTGGAAGGCAAGGCCGGCAGGGAAAAGGAAGCCGAGGTCATGGACATCGACGAGGAACAGTTCCGCGAAGGCCGTGTAAGCGCAAGGCTTTACGGCTATCTGATGGCTATCGACAGTCCAAAGCATATGCAGTGCTGCAAGTCCTCAAGCGCATCCGAAGAGGATTCTCTTCTTGGCATCGCTGCATATGTGGCGGACAGCATGGAGAAGGACTGCTATTACATCATCGGTTCGGGCAGCACTACAAGATATGTGATGGACGAGCTGGAACTTCCCGACACGCTGCTTGGCATAGATCTGGTGAAGGACTTCGAGCTTGTGGCATCGGATCTTTCAGAGCCTGCTCTCTGGGAGTACATCAAGGATCCTGCGGTAAAGGTCAGAATGGTCGTGACCGTCATAGGAGGCCAGGGCAATATCTTCGGCAGGGGCAACCAGCAGCTGAGCCCGAGAGTCATCAGAAGGGTTGGCAGGAGCAATATAATAGTGATCGCTGATCCGGGCAAGCTGGCGGATCTTCCTGAGAAGATGCTGCGCGTTGATACGGGCGATCCGGCTCTGGATGCAGAGCTGGCTGGCTATATCGGAGTCATCAGCGGCTACGACCAGCTGAGCATGATAAAGATCGCGGCGGACAGCGCTGAATAAGATTCATGGAAAACGGATATTTTGAAAGGATAGCGGAGCATTTTGCAAGGCTCGAGGCAGAAGGCATCGGGCCGGATGCTCTGCGCTTTCTTCGCTGGAGCCTGCTGAACTATGCGGGAGGAAGCATCTATGCGGCGGCAAATGGCTGCTGCGGGGAGCTTGAAGCATTTTATTCAGCGGGGAGAAAGGGCAGCGGACAGGCAGCCCGCTGGGGCAGCAAAGAGCTCTATGCGCCTGCGGATGCGGCATTTCTTAATGCTGCGGCTTTTGCTTCATTGGAACTGGATGACAGCACCAGGGGCTCGGTCCATCCGGGGAGCTTTATCTGGTCCTCCGTGCTGGCAGAGTATATGCAGCATGGCGGCGATGCCGGGACCCTCATAAAATCGGTGCTTCTTGGCTATGAGCTTATGACCAGAGCAGCTCTTCTTGGGGCTGACAAGGCTCTGGAGCTGGGGCTTCATCCTCCCGGACTTTTCGGTGCTCTGGGCTCTGCGGCATCTGCTGCTATGATGATAGCCGGCTCAGGCGATGCCGGTTTAAAATCGGCGGATCTAAAAGAAGCATCGGACGGGAGCAATGTCTCGAAAGAAACTGAGATAATCATTAACGCAGTCGGCCTTGCGGCTTCGCTCATGCCCCTGTGTCCCTTCACTGCCTTTGCTGAGGGCAGTGATGCCAAGGATCTCTACGGCGGCTGGGGCGCATATATAGGAAATATGGCTGCTGAGGCTGCGGTTTTCGGACTCACAGGTCCGAAGCATATCCTGAGCGGGATCAAATCTCTTGGGAGCATTTTTAAGGGTGAGAAGGGCTCTGAAATGCCTCTCGGGCAGCCTTACATGATAGAATTCCTTAACGTCAAGGAATTCTCCGCCTGCTATTCGGTAAATCCCGCCGTAAATGCGGCAAAAAAGCTGCTGAAGGAACAGGGGATCGGGCCTGAGAATATAAGATCCGCAGCTCTGGACAGCTATCCCTACTCTGTGGACATAGATCCGGGGGATGCAGAGCTCAATTCCACCTCGGCAAGGCTGTCTCTGGCCTACTGCACAGCGGCGGCTCTTATGGGAGATGAGATCGATGCAGAGCTCTTTACTGACATCGCTTCCCGTCTGGAAAAATACGCGCCTTTGATGGAACGCATAAGCGTCAGAAGCTTTGAGCCCTACGGCAGAGGAAGCGATGCAAACAGAGCCGCAAAGCTTACAGTGGAACTTTCTGACGGAAGGCAGCTGAGTGCCGAGTACAGCGGAGGCAATGTGGCGGGAGGCAGCGGCGAAGGTCTCAGCGACGAACGCCTTAAAAAGCGCTTCCTTAAACAGAGCTCGCCTTATCTTGGCAATGAAAAAGCCGAAGCCCTGGCGGATGCCATACTGAGCTTCGGCCCTGAAAGCGATATAGATCATATAATATCCACCCTGAAGACCTTGTAGCTTCAGGGTCTTTTTTATTTGCGGACGGCTTCCTGGAGCAGCGCCGTGATGCCTTTAAGATCCTCCGGCTCCACCTTAAGCACCTCTCTGTCGTAGGTGAAGAGCCCGTTGGTCTCGTCCTCCACGTCGGAAACCTGGGTGTAGATGGCACCGCAGAGGCCTTCCCTTGCAAGAGGTAGCAGCTGATCGAGATAGAGACTCTTCAGGGCATCGATGTAGCTCTTCCGGTCCTTCAGTATCTTGTAGCCGTAAGTTTTTTCTTTGTTGAAACTGTGTTCGTCAAGCTTCCACACATAGCCGCCGAACTCGGAGAGCAGCTGGGGAAGCTTTTCTCTGCCCATGCGGAGCTTTTTAAAATAAATGTGCAGACTGTCCACATCGCTCTTCTTCTGGTGGAACCAGCCGGATGTGGCATCTATTATGCGCCTGCTGTCCAGATCCTTCATCCTTTCATAGGCTTCGTCGGCGCAGAACTGGCCCCAGCCTTCGTTGAAGATGGTCCAGAGGACGATGGATGGGTGGTTCTTGAGCAGCCTGACGGTCTCTTCCATGGCTTCAAGGAAATTAGCGCGGGTCTCCTTATCCCTGTTCAGCATCCGGTCGTCGAGCTTCTGGATGTTAATAGTGGGAAGGCCTGTATCCCTCAGGAATACATAGTCTCCGCAGTTTACCATGTCCTGGAACACAGCCATTCCAAGCTTGTCGCAGAGGTAGTACCAGAGTTGCGGTTCCACCTTGATGTGCTTTCTGAGGGTGTTGTAGCCCAGGGCTTTCATGGCGAGTATGTCTTTTTCGAAGCCCTCCGG